>CALLVC010000289.1 GCA_938010785.1 uncultured Saprospiraceae bacterium | reverse complement strand
GTGATAAGATATTGTTTTCTAGTTTTTGTTCCTACATTTCCTGCCACGACATTTCCAGCATGCATACCGATGCCAATTTTAGTAGGAGGAATTTGACCAGTTCGACTTTTTTCTCTAACCATTTGCATGATTTCAACTGCTGCTTTGTAGGCTTGAAGGCAATCATTCCCAGCGGAGACAGGAGCGCCAAAAGTCGCCATAAAACCATCTCCTAAGACGGTATTAACGATACCACCATGTTCAATGATTTTTTCCATCATGAATCCCAAGACATTGTTTTGGTACTCGATGATTTCTTCAGGTGTTTTAGATTCTACGAACGGGGTGAAATTTCTAATATCGAGGAATAGGACACAAACAAAACGTCTTTCATGTTTAGTGCCACCCGTACCATTTTCAGATAAAAGGGCAGTGGCTACTGCACCAGAAACTTGTTGGTCTAAAAGTCCTTTTATTTTTTGTTCTGCAATTTTCAATTCTTCTTGAGCTTCTTCTAATTCTCCGTAAGCAACAGCTAATTTTTTATGGTCTTTCTTTTTACTGCGGTACATGAAAAAAGTAGATAATAATAGCAAGCCAAGTATGGCTAAACCTCCATAAAGATTTCGTTGAGCAAGGGCAGCTTTATTGATTTCTGATTCTTTTTCAGCCAATGTGAGCTTTTGTTTCATCAATTCTTCCATCAATTTTTCTGCTTTTACTTCATCTTTTAATCTTTCATTTTCAAGATTGCGTTTTTCTCTTATCAAGGCAGCTATTTCCTTAGAATTTCGGCCCTCTCTTTCTGCTTCTCTAATTCTAGCAGCAGCTTCCGCTTCTTTTCTTCTTCGTTCTTCAAGAGCAGCTTTTTGTCTCGCATATGCTTCTTCGCGCTCTTTTATTTGAGCATTAATTACGGAAATATCAGGAGTGACAGATGGAGTAGGTGTACTTGTCGTTGGTTTAACTGTTGATGTTGAGGCATTGGGTTTGTCTAAAATAATTGGCGGAGCCTCCTTTGTAGTTTGAATAGCTAAATTCTTCTGTAGATTTTTTATTTTGGTATCAATTCTACGCATACCATTTCCATCCCCAAGTGTTCTTAATTTTTCTTTGACATCGGGTAGAATAGCTAAGGCTCCGTCATAATCTTTCATTTTTGTAGCCATGATATCTGCCACGTTAAATTCTTGAATTTTAGCCCAAATATCCCATTTTTCTTGAACGGCTAATCCTTCTACTGCTTTTTTATAATAATGAATCGCTTCTGGATATTTACCTTTACGTTCCGCACTTTTAGCCTTTTCTAAATTCATGGTAATCTCAGTGGATTTAACACCTTGATTAACGGTTTTAGAAACTTGTTTACCAATTTTATCTAGTTGGTCTTTTAGTTTCCTTTTTCTAGGTTTCTTTTCTTTTTCGTATTTATAATTATCCTTGTCTTCTAGATATTTCTGAAGTTCTTTATCGACACCCACTAATAATTCTCTGAAAATAGGAGAGTCTTGCTGGTCTTCTAGGTCTTCTAAATTTTCCACCCAATCTTCTTGAATGTCATAAGGAATATTTAAAGATTTGAAAACCTGTTTTAAACTATCAAGCGGATTAATTTTATTTGTATTTCCCAATGCAAAAACACTGCTCCCGAAGAAACAAAACGTGAATAAAATTGATGAGAAAAGTACTTTTTTAATGGTCATTTAGATGTAAATAGTAATAGAGTATAAATTGGTCTATCATTTAAAAAATCAAAAATTGCTTGATTTTAAGGAAGTTTTACTGCAAAGTTAAAGTATAATTTGTCGGTATTCCACAAGATGGAGACTATTTTCGTTTTTTGGCTTTACCATTTTTGACCTTTACCGTTCGTCTGTTACTAAACCCACCTTCCGTATGTTGTCTATTCACTCCTGTAACATAATAAGTGACCGTTTGTCCTTCTTCAAAATTAGGGTCATAAATGGTATAATTTTGCTTGGAATCGAATTCAGTTATTTTCAGAATATTTTGAGGGTTTTCTATGTCACCTAATTTATCTCCTTCAAATTTATAAACCACATAATAGTAAGGTTTATTTCTGTCGGAATATTCTTTGGTTTTTCTCAAAAAATTGAACAAGCCACCTTTTTTCTTTTTGCCATGCCAGCTAATTTTCAAACCATATTCACTCATTTTTACTTTTTTGAGGTTTGGTGCTTTGTTGATTGGAATATTTAAAAATTTCATTTCTGGATGCAAAACAGGTTTTTTGTATAACTCAATAAGGGAATCTTTTAGACTCAAAGGGTTATTCCGTATCGATTTCGCACTAAAAAATGCACTACCTTGGGTGTTAAATGTTGCTCGATTAAGTTGGATTTGATTTGGTATTTCCGAAGGGTTTAGCCAATCTAAATTTTTAGGGTCACCGACTTTATAGGCAGCATGACCGATATATAAGTTTCTGCCAAAAGCATTTTTTGCCCACCAATCTACCAAAGTCTTATGGTCCGCCACATTGAAACCAATATGCCAATAAAGCTGTGGGACAATATAATCAATCCACTCGTTACGCATCCATTTCAATACATCCGCATATAAATCATCAAAACAAGTTTGACCTGCATTAGTATTACTTCCAAATCTAGGGTCAGCAGATTGATTTCGCCAAACGCCAAACGGACTTATGCCAAATTGTACATGCGGTTTGACTTCTTTTATCTTTTCTGAAACTTGCTGAATTAGTAAATCTACATTTTGTCTTCGCCAATCCTCAATGTTACCAATCGCTCCTTTAGTTTGCTCAAAGTCTTGAGCATCAGGAAAGGGTAGACCTTGTATTTTATAGGGATAAAAATAATCATCAAAATGAATAGCATCTACATCATATTTACGAACGATTTCTTCGATGACATTTGTAATATGATCCCTGACTTGGTGCTTGTGAGGTTTGAAATAATATCGTTTTCCATATTTTATAAACCAGTCTCTATGCTTATTAAGTGGATGTTTATAAGCTAAATTTATCGTATCTAAATTGAATGTTGCTCGATAAGGATTGAGCCAAGCATGGAACTCCATTCCTCTTTTATGCGCTTCTTCAATCATAAATTCTAAGGGGTCATAGCCTTTAGGTTCTGGTGCTAAGCCTTGAGTCCCGGTTAAATATTCAGACCATGGTTCAAAAGAAGATTCGTAAAAGGCATCGGCCGCAGGACGAACTTGAAAGATAACAGCATTGATACCCATTTGCTTGAAATCTTCGAGCATATTTATGTACTCATATTTTTGAACGCCTGTATTTTTTGCAGCTTTTGGCGGATAATCTATATTAACAACGGTGGCCACCCAAACTCCTCTAAATTCTCTTTTAGGAGTATCGTATTGCCCATAAATGTCTTGTGGTATAATGCAAAATAGGAATAGTAGAAGTTGAATTTTTATTAGGTTTCTCATAGGCCATTTATATTTTTCAAAGAATAACTTGTCAAAAGTGATAAATCACTAAAAAAGTGAATTAATAATCACCAAATGTAAATCCTAAATTTGACATTATAAAGAATACAAAGACTTGTTTCTAATTGAAAAGGAAAATTGAGGGGAAGGAAGCCTAAATTTAAGAAAATTTTCTAAAAAGTTCCTTAAATGAAAGATTCCTACACTCCAGAAGGGAAGAGGAGTGTAGGAAGACTAAACATACTATGAGAAAACTGTTACAAATATATAACGTCATATCAGTTTTTGCAATATATAATTGTTTTTTGGATGTGTTATTTTACTATTAGGTGGAATCCTTTTAGTATTTGGTAAAAAGACTTGCTATTTGTAAACTAGAATGGAAGGATATTCCTGATTTTTGTCTTTTTAGCTCCTTTTTTGAGTAAACATTCCAAAAACGCGATTGAATATTTTAGCACATATTAAAATATAGAATTAAGTGTGACTATGTTTTGGGAATAGATTTGAATAGAGTGAATAATTTGCCAATATTGTTAAAATTTGAATCATAATTTTGTGATTTATCCATGAGATACTTAAAAATTTGTTAAAAACGATAATTTTTTGTGTACCTAACGACCTTTCTACGTCTTAATGGTGAATTCTTTAGTTAGCGAAAATTCGCAAATAATAAAGAGCTCATTTTTTAGCACTAAAATTTTTAAGTATGACAAATTTATTAAGTAAGAAGAATCTTTGGACTTTAGTTTTTGGCGGATTATTTGCCTTATTATTATTGCCTACAGATTCATTCGCACAAAGCCGAAAAGTAGCAAAGCGTAGCGGGAATGATGTTTATACAAAAGCGAAGGCGAACAGAACTACAGCAAAAAGAACTTATAATAATACAGCAAGAAGAACAACTTCTACAGCACAAAGGCCAACTAGTTCAACTAGAAGGACCTATACAAAAACAACCAGAAGTAAAGCTGCAACTAATTCTAGAACTCTTAGTACAAATAGAGCAAGAGGCACTGCACAAAATCGTGCATCAAGCCAAGCTACAAATGCTAATAGAAGAACAAGAAGAGCAGTTGATACGGCTCCAAGAAGAGCAACAAGTGCTACTATACCTGCAAGTAATGCAAGAGTGAACAACAATAGAGCTGAAAGAAATGCAGCGTCTAGTTTCAACTACACAGCAAACGAACGAAACGACTATTGTAATAATTACTATAGAGGAATTAATAACTGGAATAGAACATTTTGGTTGAGCAACCACTATACACCTTCTTATTACGATTTAAGTTATAGCAGATTTCCATTTAGAAATGGAGTGCAATCACAGAGATTCAGATACATGGGACAGCGATTATGGTTCTATGATGGCATCTGGTTCAAAAAACGTTTTGGTAGATATTATGCAATTGATGCACCAATAGGATTATGTGTAGATTCTTTACCAATTGGTGGAGAGATGATTTGGTATCGAGGGGATAAATATGTAATTTACCGAGGTACAGCTTATAGAATGCTTCCATTTGGTGGCTTCCAAGTTGTACAAATGTTAACGCGGTTCTAAGTTAAGAACAATTTTATAAACAGAAATTGATCACTTGTCGACTTGTCGGCAAGTGATTTTCTATTTTTAGGAATATAGTGTAGGTTATTAAGGTTATTAGAAGTTATTGGGAGTTATTTTGGTTAAAAGAATGACAAAGTGCTAATACTGGAATTTATCTTATTCAAGAAAAATTTTTAGGTTTTATTCGGTTCACTGTTCACGGTAGGTCTTAAGAAAACTTTTAGAATAACCTTCATTATCCTAAATTAATTCTAAATCATCAAATTTTTTCACCATAGCCTTCATTCCTTTTTTGTAGACTAATTAGGATTGCGTATATTCGATTTTTATTAATGAATCCTAAACAAATATGCCACATCCTAGCGTCTTCGCAAAAACGAATCCTGATAGACCTGCCTACATAATGACCGATACTGGCGAAACAGTAACGTATTTAGATTTAGAAAAACGGTCCAACAAAATAGCTCATTTATTTCATAATGCTGGTTTGAAAAGACACGACCACGTAGCCATTATGATGGAAAATCACATCAGATTTTTTGAAATTATTTGGGGGGCACTTAGGGCTGGGATTATTATCACACCAATTTCAACAGCTTTGTTAGATGAAGAGGTGGCTTATATCTTATCTAATTGTGAAGCAAAATTATTTATTACAACGCCTAAATACGCTCAAATTGCTAAATCAGCTTTAAAGGTCGAGAATATTGACCATTTTTATATGGTGGGAAAAACCATTAATGGATATGCAGATTTAGAAGCTGCCATTGAAAATCTATCAGAAACGCCGCTTGCTAAAGAGATTCAAGGGACTACGATGTTGTATTCTTCAGGAACGACGGGGGTACCCAAAGGTGTGTATACGCCCCCTGAATCTGATGATATTCACGATATAAAACCTATTTTAAATGCAATAGGTCAAACCTTTAAATTTGGACCACATGTTAAATATTTGTCACCCGCGCCTCTTTATCATGCGGCTCCCTTAGCTTATAATATGGTGAACATGATTTTTGGCGGGACCTCTTATATCATGACTAAGTTTGATGCGGAGAAATCTTTGGCTACGATAGAAAAATATAAAACAAATTATAGTCAATGGGTGCCAATTATGTTTGTTAGAATGCTGAAATTACCTGAAGCTGCTCGGCAAAAATACGATGTTAGTTCGATGATGTTGGCATTACATGCTGCTGCACCATGTCCGATTGAAATTAAAGAAAAGATGATAGAGTGGTGGGGACCTGTAATTTTTGAATATTATGGGGCCAGTGAAGGAAATGGGATGACCGCCATAACTTCCCAAGATTGGTTGACCCATAAAGGGTCTGTTGGACAAGCCTTCTCGGGCAAGCTAATGATTTTGGATGACGATGGTTACGAAGTGCCTACGGGTGAAATTGGCAATGTGTATTTTCAAGGAGGTGCCCAATTTAAATACCATAATGAACCAGAGAAAACAAAAAAATCTTATGCAAGACCAGATTGTAGCACCGTTGGAGATATTGGATTTTTGGATAAAGATGGCTATTTGTACCTCACAGACCGTAAGAATTTTACCATTATCACAGGTGGTGTAAATGTTTACCCTCAAGAAATTGAAAATTGTATTATTAATCATCCTAAGGTGGCGGATGTAGCAGTATTTGGCATTCCTCACGAAGAGTTTGGCCAAGAAATAAAGGCAGTTATACAACCTAAGTATTGGGAAGATGCTGGAGATGATTTAGTAGCTGAATTGAATGATTATTGTCGAGCTAAATTATCAAGAATTAAAATACCTCGGTCTTTTGATTTTGATAAGGCACTACCACGAAAGGACAATGGGAAGTTGTATAAACGAAGATTGGTAGAGCGATATACGATCGGCTAAAAATAAAATTTGTAGTTGTATAGAAAATCAATTTAATCTTAAAGTCTTAATGTAAATTTTGCTAATTATGAAAGACTTAGATACAGGGTACATGATGTAAACAAATCTATCAATTAAGAATGAAAAGTGCCGTTAGGTACTTTAATATGGGTAACCTAGACAAAAAAGTAAGTCCTATCCGTGCCGTAGGTACGTAACATGGCGTTCAAACCCATATTACGTACCTACGGCACGCTTAGCGCCTACTTTTACCACTTAGGATTACCCATGTTAAGTACCTAAAGGCACTTAATTAGACAAGATATACTTGTGTGTATGAGAAAGGTCCATAAGGGGTGACATATCTTAACTTTCTATACAACCCCAGATTTATTCATTAGAACTTTTTAACTTTTTAACTTTTTTCTTTAAGTAGGTTTTAATACCATCGCTCCAACACAAACCGCTTAGTCAGCAATTTTTTACCATCCTCCATAATGACTAGGTAATAAATCCCATTTTTAAAAGTGGCTACATCGAAGCTCATTTGTTTTTGCTTTGTTTCGATTAGGTTACTAATGATTGGTTGACCTAATGAATTAAAAATGGTAATGGTGCCATTTAATTGGGTATTTGGCCCAAGGTTTAACCATAAAGTCTCTTTTACAGGATTGGGAAATATGGTTATATCTTTTTCATTTAATAAGTAAGTTTCTCTGGAAATGGCAGAATATCGATAGGTGCCATCTTCAAATGCTTGTTTGATTCGATAATAATTATCCCCGTAAGTTGGCGTTTTATCTTTTTCTGTATAGAAGTCCTTATCTCCTGATTTTCCAATGGTTTGGAAGGAGGTAAAATGAATACCATCCACAGATTTTTCGATGATAAAATCTGCTGTTTTTTCTAAATGATTGGCTATCCATTCTAATTGAATGGCTCCTTCGTCCATATAAGAAGCGAGTTCCAAAATTCCTCTAGAGGAGGCACTTACTGCTTCTTGGCCTTGTAGCTTAATAATTTGACTACAAGTACTCCCTCTACCATAGACTTTGATGCTATATTTACTAGTTGGTAAATCTGTAACGATTTGACTCGACCCGCAATTTCTCCAACAACTAAATACTTCTGTCCATCCATTTGCAATATCTTGCACAGAAAATAAATAGGCTTTATCTGGTTCGCCTTCCATTCTGATGGTACCATTTCCATAGGTAATGGTGACTTCTCCGCAACTTATTTGTTTACCTGCTGTTCCTGCGCAACCACAACCATCTGCCAGGATTTTATCCCCAAAAGTAGTCGCATCACCATCATCACAAGGTGTACCAACTGGTTTAGGAAAACTAGCGTCAAAAGGTGCACAATCATCAATATCACATACACCATCTTCATCACTATCTACACAAGTATTTTGAATAGTATTGGCTTTTAATTGAATAGGCGTGCCATAAGCAATCTCACAATTAAGTCCCCAATCTGGATTAAAGACTTTGACTAAATAATTGCCAGTTGGTAAATTTTCAGCAATCTGTACCGCTCCGCAATCATTTCCTTGACAATTAAAAACAGTATTATATTGGTTATTGGTAATGTCTATGATTTCATATCTTGGATAATTTACCCCCTCAATTCCTTCCATCTTGATTTGTCCATTTCCATAAGTAATCGTAATATCTCCACAATTAAAACTAGCAATTTCTACAGGATAAAAACTAGCATCATTTCCTTCATAAGCCAAGCTTTCTTCTAAATCATTGGCACTAATTACTTCCGCTAAATCACCACCAAATAAATGACCTTCTTTGTCATATCCAGTATTTGCTGGATTGATTGGGATAACGATAGGTAAACCAGATAAATCTACTTTGATTTGATGACCTTCAACACCCTCCTGATTAACTATTTGGTCCCCGATAAATCGAGGTTTTTCCTCATTCCAACCTAAATAAAAGTAATTATCCGCCATGCTGAAATCCATATCAGTAGATGGTAAAGTCAAGGTCGTCAAGGCTCGACCTAATTCCGTATCAGTTTGTGGATACTGAATATTTTGATTGTCAGATACCCCCAAATCACTTGCTCTCCATGCGACTAAATGAGTAGGAACGCCATTTCCTAATTCATCTACTTCCCCTAACAAATAAGCGAAAATGCCTCCTTCTTTATCATGCTTTTCTTCAATCGCTTTTAGAAAATGTTTTTGTCCTAGATTTTTCACAAACGTTTCAGTTGCATAAAAAGAAGCCTTTTTCTTTCCATCTCTACCAATCAAACCTGTAGAACAGTATAATGGACTTTCTGGACTATATTCAGCCCCATTCCATAGATATTTTGGCTGGTCTCGCAGACAATAGGAAAATCCTTTATGAATCCCATGACGAGCTGCCAAAAGGTAGGCGCGCATATGATAGGCAGCTTGATTCGCTTCACCTATTCCAGAATTACAATCTTCTTGGCTACTATTCCAACCGAATTCGGTCATATTGATGCGAGCGTGTTCCATACCATTTTGTTGTTTCCATACTTCCATATTTTTAAAAGAAAGGAAACCTCCATCTGGACTTTCTGGAGTATAGTTTAATTTCAAATTGTCAACAGGAACACCACAAGGTGAATTTGTAAATGGATAGTTATGTACGTTTAAATAGTCAATGTATTTTTTAATTTCCGGGTCATTTGGAATCATGTCATTAATGTATTGCATCGGTGCATTATCACAGGCAAATCGTGCATCAAAGGCTGCGGTTGATAATTTCATTCTCCAATTATCTTTATCTGTTCCGTAAAGCTCTTTTAGTGCCTGAACAGCCCCTTTTAAAATTGCATGGTAGCCTAATTTTCCTGGCGTTTCCATACCCCAAGGTTCATTCCCTAATTCCAATACTTTTACGACACAATCTTTCTGATAATCGGTAGGGCAGAAGGTAGCTGCAAAATGATAAACATAATTTCTAGCATGCTTTTGAATACTATCTTGATGGCCACCCCATTCATCAGCCGTATACCACTTATCAGGAAATTTTCTACCACCAATTTGGTCCCGTCCGTCTTGTGGTAAACATGGATTTTCATATTCCTCTATACATTCTCCATTATTAGAAGCATTACAATAGGCAGCCTTGATTGGAATTTGTGCTTCTAAGGCGGCATAAATTTCTTTTATGCCAAATCTTGGGTCATTGGTCCAATCACAATAATGGGCTTTATACCCTCTAAAACCATAGGTATTGTAGGGCAAATATTCGTCCTCGCATTTTCTATCCTCTTCGCAGCTATATAAAACATCTCCACAATCACAAGAAATGGTACTTAACTCCTTTTCTTTTGGAAAAAAGGCATCGCCAAAATCTGCTTCCATTAAATGAAAACTTCTAAAACTATTAATGACACCTGCTGCTTCAAATTGTGGGTTGAAATAATTGCCGATTTCTTTTCCTCCGGCAGTCCCAATCATATTGCCAAAATGAGTTGGATTGGGTTGAGAATTTTCTATATTAAAATTAGTGTAATTAAGTTCGGCATGTGGCAGCTGCCACTCAGAAGTAGATTGACAGAAAATAAGTGTAATGGAAAGAAAGTAGGCGCATAGGAATACTACCCACACTTTTGCAGTGTTGTTCATTGTTTATAGTTTTATTTTTATCTAAAAAGAGGGGAATTGATTAGGGAGGAGAATAGAGTGGGAGTGGAGAGGGAAAGTTATTAATCGCTTTTCTACTTTATGTATTGCAAAAAGGATGCCAGAATAACAATTACTTTTAATGTATAATAATTTAATAAATGAATTAAGATTAAAGTATTTAATTTTTTTAATGTTGTAAAGTATTGATTATTAGTAATTTAAGAAGAAATTATGATAATTAAGTGTAAAGTGAAAAATGGCCCTATTGCTCCAATAATTTGTAGAAAAAAATAGGAAAAGTTATTGAGGAACGGTGAAAAAATAAACTTACAATTTATGCTGCTTCTTTTGCCGCTATTTTTAACTTTGAAAACAGTCCCATACGGGCAAGCTATTATATCAACATAACTCCTGTTTTTAAGTAAAAAACTAAGAACAAAATAAGCTACCCTAAACCCGCTTGCCTGAGTGTCGGGCAGGTTTGTAAATCTATTTCTACACCGTTCCTGAAGACATACGGATATTATTTTATGATAAAAAAAAGTTTGAAATTCCGATTTTGAACAAGTTTATCAGAGACTCGATACGGCAAAACCCGCCAGACTTGCTAGAAGGGCTGGTTTGTTAGAAACGTATAAACGTATAGTAAAGTATTTTTATAGTAAAACCTTTACTACGTTTATTATTAAGAAAAATTTGTCCGATTTTCGGAATCATTTTGTCAAAGTGACATCACCTGTATACAAAACTGGTCTATCTTCAAATGGCGTTTCAATCGTAATCATATAAATATAAACCCCAACTGGAGCTGGTTGATTCTTGATTAGCCCATTCCAGCCACAATTTTCGTTGCCTATTTCTGTACATTGTCCTTTGTTGTCGAAGACTAATTCTCCCCAACGATTAAAAATTTGCATACTTTTCATAGCAATACCTGAAATACTACCGACCACGTAGAAACTATCGTTCCACTTATCGTTATTAGGAGAAAAAGCATTTGGAATATAAGTACCACATGCTTTTGACAAAGTAGGCTGATTAATTTTTATTTCAATTTCTTTTTTACAGCCTACCTCATCATTAATATAGGCTCGATAAACTCCAGCACCAATATTTTCTCGAAAAGGCTCGGCTTCAAATGCATCATCTTCCCAAGAAATAGTATAGGGTAAAATACCACCTTCTATTGCTAAATCAATGTATCCATCCATATTGGCAAAACAGGAAACATTGCCTGATATAGCGTCAAGCACTAAAGGGGAAGGCTCAGATATAGCAACGCTATCTTGGTCACTACAACCATTGGCATCTATTACTGTTACTGCATAATTACCTGCACTTAGATTATCTAAACGCTGGGTATTTCTAGATTCCGCATTCCACTTATATTGATAAGGTTTTACGCCTCCTACTGGATTAATCGCCAGTGCTGCATTGTTCATTCCATTACAAGTTATGGGTTGCATTTCTATATGGTTTAACTGTAGTTTAGGAGGGGTATTCACAGTAAGTGTTGAAACAGCCTTACAATTAATAGCGTCCGTGACCGTAACGGTATAGTTCCCTGCCAATAGATTGGATAGTTCCGGATTGGTATCCCCATGGGACCATTGGTAATTTAATGGAGGAAAATCAGTTTTTGAAGATACTTGAAGGGTGCCATCATTATCACCAAAACAAGTAACCGTACTTTCAATTGTAGAAAGTGGTAATGGCGTTTTTGATAAACGAATGCTTAGTGTATCACTATAACATCCGTTCGGATTAGAGGAAGTGAAGGTATAATTTGGCAAATCATTTCCTATTAAAAAAGAATCTGCTTCGATTCCTAGAGTGGGAGAGTAGACCCCATAAAGTGGACTTCCCTTTGGGGTAAACCAGTATTGAGTATCTCTACATAAGGAAAAATCTTTTTCAGGAAGGAATTTTGGTGGATAAGAAAAAGCTAAGGTATCTTTCATTACAAAAGAACATCCTGTGGCACTCGTAATGGTAACGGCATATTCCTCGTGTTCTTTAGGGTTGAGAATATTAATGGAGGTTGTTTTTTCTCCTGAATTCCATTGATAATCTAAATATCCTTCGGTCACACTAGCTGTTGTTAGCGCATCTTTTGGGCAATGTTCCTTGACTTCCATCTTGAAAGGATTACACGATGCTTCCATATAGGCATATCCAGCATGAGCTCCTTGTGTACAATCTGTCGTTAAGAATTCTATCAGTAAATTTTGGCCAACATAAGGTTGTAAGTCAAATCCAACCGTAGTCCAAGGACGCACTCGCCAGCCTTCTCTACAACTTTCAAAATCAGGAATTTCTGGTGCAGCTTTGACCTTATATTCTCCACAAGGAATTACTTTACCTGCTTCATCTAGAATCCTTAACTCAAAACGAGGCTGTTCAAATTCCTGGTGGTCAGGGTCATTGAGTACTACTGCATACCGTAGTTGGAAAAAAGGCATATCGGGCATAACCATAAATTTTAGCCCAATCAAATCTGCTTCTGCTCCAACATAGGCGTTTCCCAAACGCAAAGTGAATTGTCCGCCATCTTGGGGAACTACTGGCAACAGCCTATTTATTTCACAATGTTGTAAAGCAATCGTATCATATCCTTCACTGATATGCATAATTTTGTGTCGGGTGGAATCAACCCCCTGTTGCTCCATAATGACTTGTCCTGTTTCATTAATTTTTCCAACAAAAGCGGTAAAGCCATCAAGGGTTCCAGTTTCTAAATTGGCATCAAAACAATTTTGACTAAAGGAAGGAGTGTTTAAAGAGATAAATAGTAGAATGCTAAGGGTCATTCTCATAAGTGCTTTAATTTTTCAATTAGGCCAACGGCTATCAGGGTCAAGTGATAGGCACTTGATGGCTAATTCGGTTTTTGAAATAGAATTGTGAAAAGTAAAGTCCTTTATCGCTCGCTATTAAGAGTATGTCTAAAAAGCCTTTTTTGGTTGATGTCTTAGTGGTAAGTGTCTTGTTTGCTTAGGGTCTGTCTAAAGCCTAATTTGTTTAGATAGTATTGCAATACGCTAATAGGGGATTGTAAAGTGTAGTATTACAGAGCAGTATGTCTATTGTTTTTGTAGGTTATTAATAGTACAAGAATGATGCTAATTGCAAGGCAGGGTTTGAAAATAAGCGAAAATGACAAGTAATTGGCTTATTGTATTTGTTTAATTTTAATGTGAAGGGGGGTGAAACAAAAAAGGCGACTCCAAATGGAATCGCCTTAATTTTTTAAGCGGTAGATAATACCACTTTTATATTTTGTAAAACATTAAGCAGGAGCTAATGCCTTATTTTTATTACGCTTACGGTCGTGGTCTTTTAAGAAGGTCTTTCTCAATCGAATTGAACCGGGTGTTACTTCTACAAATTCATCCTCTTGGATGTATTCTAAAGCCTCCTCTAAGGTAAATACGATTGGTGGTACAATTTTCACCTTCGCATCGTTTCCAGCGGAACGCATATTAGACATCTTCTTGGTTTTGGTCAAGTTAATAACCAAATCACCTGGACGACTATTTTCACCTACTACTTGACCTTCATAAATATCTTGGTTAGCAGTAATGAAAAATTTACCTCTTTCTTGTAAGTTATTAATAGAGAAAGGAATCGCTTTTCCTTGTTCCATACTAATTAAAGAACCATTGATTCTACCAGGAATTTCTCCTTTGTGAGGTTGGAAATCTTTAAATCTATGGGTCATAATTGCCTCACCTTGAGAAGCAGTTATTAAATAACTTCTCAATCCAATGATACCTCTTGATGGAATTTCAAATTGTAATAATTGTCGGCCACCTTTTGGTACCATTGACAACATCATTCCTTTTCGCTTTGTCACTGCTTCAATTGCCTTACCAGATGTTTCATCAGGAATATCAATCGTCAATTCCTCAATTGGCTCACAAGTCACGCCGTCAATTTTCTTCATGATAACCTGAGGCTGGCCAATCTGTAATTCATAGCCCTCTCTTCTCATCGTTTCAATCAAAACTGCTAAGTGCAGTACACCACGTCCAAAAACTCTAAAAGAATCAGCCGATTGAGTTGGCTCAACTTTAAGGGCTAAATTCTTTTCTAATTCTTTTTCTAATCTATCTTTGATATGACGAGAAGTCACAAATTTTCCTTCTTGACCAAAAAACGGGGAGTCGTTAATGGTAAACAACATAGACATTGTTGGCTCATCAATAGCAATCGTAGCCAATGCTTCTGGATTTTCTACATCTGCAACGGTATCACCGATTTCAAAACCTTCAATTCCTTGAATCGCACAAATATCTCCTGCTTTTACAGAATCCACCTTCGCTTTACCAAGACCTTCGAAAGTGAATAATCCTCTAATTCTATGTTTTTTGATTTCGCCATCTTTATTAATTAAAGCGATATCCGTATTCGTTTTTAGTTCACCTCTTACCAATCTTCCAATGGCCATTCTACCCGTAAAGTTAGAGTAGTCTAAAGAAGTCACTAACATTTGAGTCGTACCTTCTTCTACCTTTGGTGGAGGAATATTTTTGATAATAGAATCCAATAATGGCGTAATATTATCTGTCTGCTCCTTCCAATCATAGTTCATCCAGCCATATTTGGCAGAACCATAAATTGCAGGAAAGTCTAATTGGTCTTCTGTCGCATCTAATTCAAACATTAAATCAAATACTGCTTCGTGTACATCCTCAGGCGTACAGTTTTCCTTATCCACTTTATTGACTACTACTAATGGCTTCAATCCTAATTCGATGGCCTTTGATAATACAAATCTTGTTTGTGGCATTGGACCTTCAAAGGCATCTACTAAAAGAATAACCCCATCAGCCATGTTCAATACTCTTTCCACTTCCCCACCAAAATCACTGTGACCAGGCGTATCAATAATATTGATTTTTACACCTTTATAGGTAATAGAAACGTTTTTAGAGACAATAGTAATTCCTCTTTCTCTTTCCAAGTCATTATTGTCCAAAATTAATTCGCCAGGCTTTTCGTGGTCGCCAAAAAGCTGTCCTGCTAAAATCATTTTGTCTACCAAAGTTGTTTTACCGTGGTCTACGTGGGCAATAATTGCAATATTCCTAATATCCATAATCAAATTTAAATGGTTGAAATAGGACTTTTAAAAAGTCTATGATTTGTTTTGTTTAGCTTTTTCCTATAAAGTAGGGAAACGCCCAAAACGGGCGCAAAGATACTACCTTTTGACACATTATGCTTATAAAGTAACATATTTGGTGTTTAATTTTTCGTTAATTAATGCAGGAACCCGACAAAGTAAGGAATTGAGGGAGTGGAGTGTTATAGATTTATGTTACCTTTTCCCTATGTAGTTTGTTTTTAACTAATGAATAGCTATTAAAAATTGGTAAAGAAAGGATTAAAGCGAATTAAAAGGAAGGCGTTTTAATTTAGAATTTTTAGGCAAATTTTAATGTTTTTTTCTAAGAAATCTTAAAATTCGTAGGGAAATAAAATTATTTGACGAATCGCCCAACAGATTTAATTCCCCTACGAAATATTTTTTGTCACTAAAGGATTATTTTTTCATTACGGATACCGTAAGGTCTAACTGTACATTGTCGTAAATAACTTTATCTCCAATATCCTCAAAAAAAGTGCCTGAGCCATATCGAATATCAAAATCTGAACGGTCAAAATCTATTCTACCTGCTACTGAATAACTAGTATCATATTCGAGAATTTTAACCAAAAATTTCATTTCTTTCGTAATTCCTTTTAAGGTTAATTTGCCTGTGACTTTGTACGTAGTTTTATTCTCGTCCACAGTACCATAATTTATCACTTTGTCTATGACAAATTTTGCTGTAGGATGTTTTTCAACACCAAAAAAATCAGCAGACTTAAGATGGTCAACTAATTTTTTATTAGTTGCCTCATCTTCGATGTCTGTATTGGAAATTGAGTTCATATCAATTTCAAAACTACCACCTTTGAATTCCTTATCTATGAAAATTAATTCGCCTGAGCTGATTTCAATTTTCCCCTTGTGTTGTCCACCAATTTTATAACCAGTCCATTTAAGATGACTATATCCACCATTAACAGGTGCGATAGTGGTGTCATTAGTCATGTTACTCTCTGTCTCTAGATAAGAATTACAAAACGCATCCTTACTTGACATCAAAACGAGAAAGCAACTTAAAACAAAAAACAGTGCTGTTTTTTTCATTTTAAAAAATTTTAAAGTTGTGATGAAAAATAAATTCGCTCAAAATTCTTAAAAAATGAAAAAAAAATCTAGTGAAATATATGGGTTTAAAATTTTATTAACATATTAAAAAGGTGGGAAAAAAGGGGAGTCATATTAAAGAGCAATTTGGATGATTTATTCCTCCAAATCCAAGATATACCATTCCACCGCAGCGACATCAATATTTGCTCGTCTACCAACCTCTTTTGGTGCATAATGTGTTTCTAAATAGTCCAAGATTTTAGGTTCATTAGCACCTAAATCCCATAGACCTTGGGTTTCTTGCATCCAACGAATCATTTGGGTCCAACCTTCTCTTGTTGCCCTGTTTTGAGCAATTAATTTACCAGAATGACAGGCAGTACACTGACCTCGAATAATGTCAAAGTTTTCAGCGTAGATAAGGCCTGTCGCTACATGTATCCCATTCTCCACTTTGTCCCAATCATCAGCCACTTGATTACTATTAGGGGTGTAAGAATTAGTGGCTGTGGCAAGCTTTTTCTTTTGAAAAGAAAAGTCAAATTTATCACCAAAAACAGCATATACTAATACTAAACAGCATAGCAAGGTGATACTTTTTAAAGTAGTCATCAACAAGCTAAAAGTATTTAGCCACGACTTAGAAGGTTTTCTATTATTTTTTGACATTTTAGACAACTTTTACCGCAATTCTATGACATGCATTATTTAAATAACCCTTTGGATTCCAACCAGGTAGGACCATCGGCTGACCGATTCCTTGATTATCGGTGGCCCTTGCCCAAATTTCAAAATAGCCCTTTTGTGGAAATTTGACTTTTGCACTAAATGATTGCCAAGCCAATCGGTTAGCAGGATTACCCAATTCACAAGATTGCCAAGTTGCGCCAAAATCTATAGAGTATTCCATTTTGGAGACGCTTAAATCACCTGCCCAAGCATGGCCTCTTATTGGTAAGGTTTGGGATAATTTAATAGTCGCGCCAGTTTTAGGATAGGTAATTAAAGATTTGACGGGCATCGATTCAATAATGCACATATCTTCATTGGCTACCTTGGAACCAGGCGGAACAGGTTTGCATGGAACACTATAGGAAGGTGCTTTCATCTTCGTTCCATCATGCACTTTGTTTCGAATAACAATTTTATCTAACCATTTTCCAGAACAAGACGCTGGCCATCCGCCAAAAACTAGGCGTAGCGGGTAGCCATTTAAATAGGGGAGTGGTGCTCCATTCATTGACCAAGCTATCAAACTTTCTTCCTCCATTGCTTTTTTCAAAGGAACCCCTCTAGAAATAGGTGATTTTTTAGGGTCACCAGATAAATGGGTATCCTTTCCATAATAGCCAATATAAACCGCATCATTTTTTATCCCGACTGCTTCCAAAACATCTTTTAGTCGTACACCTGTCCATGCAGCACAACCTACCGCACCAACTGACCATTGATTGCCTTTTGCAGGTGGATTAAATTCTTTTCGACCATTACCACCACATTCCAAAGTTAATTGGTAGGTATAGTTTTTAAATTGAGCTTTTAACTCAGGTAAAGTAAAGGTTTTTGTTTGTTTGGCTGATTCCCCTTCGATAGTTAAAGTCCATTTTTCTGGGTTTATTTCACTTTTTTCAGGCGGAATACCATTATTTCTTACAAAAAAACGGTCAGCAGTGGTCAAATCCTCGTCAAGCAGATGGGCGGGTGCTTCTGCATTTATCGGTCGGTCATTGAGGACCGTCATTTCTGGGTGCTTATCTGGTAAGCTAAATATTGCTTCTTCTAAGATTAGAGGTTGGATTCCTGCTGGTAAATTGTCAGCGAATACGACCTCCAATCCAACTGCAAAGGACAAGGCCATAACTCCTCCTTTTTTCAGAAATTGACGACGTTGATTGGTTTGCGTTTTATTTTTCATGCATTAATAATTTTGAAGGCACAAAATATAAATTATTAGTACTAAAAAATAATTTATGCGCTTATTATGGTTAATCCTTTATTACTGATTGGTTTTAGAACCAAAAGGTAATTATACTGTCAAAATCCTATCTTTTATGGAAAAAGTAAAGTTCTTTACTGAAGAATTTGAACTGAAATTGGAACCACCTGTTAAAATTTAAATAATGTCCTAAAAAGGACTTTGAAAATAAAGGATTAAGCCTTTTTTTTGTCTTTATAAATAAACAATCACTCAACTCAAAATTACATATTCTATGAAAATGCAGCAATTCGTTTTTATAGCGATTTTATTGTTTTCAACAAGTTCATTAATCGCTCAAGAGTGGGTCGATAGAGAAGACTGGCCAGCAGATTTTCCAAGACCTGAAAAAACGGAGAAGAGCTTATTCTTTATTCAAAGGAATTTGAATAAACATACTATTGTTTATGATTTGAATTTGAAAGAGGATGGTTCGCTAAATGAAAATGAACCAATTGATAATTATTGGAAGCAATATGCGAGCACTGGACAAAGAAGGGAGTTGTCTTGGTTAGAATCTTGGTTAGCATACGGTTATAGAATCAAAGAAAAAACGACTAATAGTTTAAAAATTAAATTGAGAGCGCATAAAGAACGATTTATTGAATTGCGAAAAGCAGGTGATAAATGGATGGCAGTCATCCCTATCAACGGAGAGGAAAGTTACTTGACTAATATTTATGCCTATGCAGATGAATCAGGTATTTTGCCCGACGTAAAGCACGTAGATATTTATGGGATTAATATCAAAACTGGCGCTAAAGTGAAGGAGCGGATTTATGATTAATAGTTCTAAAGTAAGTGAAAGGACATTATTAATTAATGATTATTAATTATTTGCTAGACGCTTCCGAATACGTGTAATTAGCTAATAATCAATAATTTTACCTGTCGGTTAGGGCGAACGAAAAGTCAAAATCGTAATATATTAAACCTTTGAAAAATTGATAGTCGATGTTTGAAGATTGCATCTATAGCCTTCAGACTAAAGAAAGAGATACTTTGAAAGTATGGCTTTCTAGGCTCCCCTAGCAGGAGATACTTTCAAAGTATCTCCTGCTTTTCGGTCAATAATCCCTTAGCCTGACAGCATAGATTGAATCTTCAAACTAATATTCCATGCCGATAGCAATCGCCATCAACTTTGATGCGTAATTGTTAGATTATTTTTGTCTAAGCACTTATTTAAAATAACGACCCTTGAATAATATCAGGGACTTCTTTCAAAAGTGCGGCTTTATTTTCCTTGACTTTATTGACTTGGTTGGATACTCGATACGCTTTCATCAATTTACTTGGATAAGGAGCAATTAATTCTAAAACCTCCTTTATTGGCATTTCCATATCCAACCACAACTGTTCGATATCTGGCGCTAAAATAGCAGGCATTCTATCATGTATAGGTTTCATTATTTCGTTAGGAGGTTGTGTCAAAACGGTAAAAGAATCAATCGTTTCTCCTGTTGGATTGGTCCATGTTTCCCAAATCCCTGCCACACTAAATATTTCAGTTTCTGGTAAAATAATTCTATAAGGAATCCTTTCTTTGCCCATTTTTTTCCATTCATAAAACCCATCATAGGGCACCAAACATCTTTTTTGGTGAATGGCTTTAAAGGCAGGTTTGTCAAGGACTGTTTCTGACCTTGCATTGATTAATTTACTACCAATCTTTTCGTCTTTTGCCCATGAAGGAATCAAGCCCCATTTTAAAAATCTTAATGGTTGGTCAATTTCATTGGTCCTTACAGGATGCCAATGAGTAGGCGCAACATTGTAATTGGGCAATTGATTTTTTATTGCCAATTCTGATTGAACAAATTTTGCCTTATATCTTTTTTCTAGTTCTTTAGGTTTTTTTGCAAGAGTTGCTCTGCCGCACATTAGCCTAAATATTTTCGAATCCAATCAATTGTATAATCAAATACTTCTTTTTGGATGCCTTCATTATGAATTTCATGATACGCACCGTCCCATTCTTTGTAGCTCACTTTTCCCGAAACATTTGCGGCAAACTTCTTACTTCCATTAAAACCCGTCAATTTATCTTTATTGCCATGCATTAATAAAGTCGGTACATTTATAGCACCTTTATATTGCTCCAATTCTTTTGCTACTTCCACCATTCCTAAAGCTGTAACAGGCGTAATTCTGTCATGTACTAATGGGTCTTTTAGATAGTCCTCCACAACTTTTGGGTCACTTGAGACATCTTGTGCATTTAAATTATTGCTCTGAGAAAAAGATGGATAAATCTTCCGCATAATTTTTCCAATAAATAATAAAACGGCAGGTGGAGCATCTGGAAATTCAATAAAAGCACCCGAAGAAATAGCTCCTTTTACTGAAGGTTTTCTTGAAATTAAGTATTTCAATAAAATATTGCCACCCATACTGTGACCATATAAAAATACAGGTGTAACGGGGTAACGACTTTTTGTTACTTTTAATAATTCATCCACTTCATCTAAAAAGGCATCATAAGTAGGGGTATGCCCTTTTTTACCTCCTGACTGACCATGTCCTCTTCTATCATAACCCACCATGGCAATATTGTGCTGAGCAAAGTATTCTGCCATGTGATTATAACGATTGCAATGTTCTCCTAATCCATGCACTAAGGCAATTACTGCCTTTGGAAATTCTACCTTCCATTCTTTAGCATAGATGGAAATATTGTCAGCAGTGGTCCAATTAAATTCGTTGGTCGTCATTATTATTATTTATTTTTATTTTGCGGTTTAAATCTAAAGGCTAAAGATAGTTATTTACTTTTTTATATGAAAATACTTCAATTATGTAGAAAGTTTCCTTATCCATTGAAAGATGGAGAATCCATTGCGGT
>CALLVC010000288.1 GCA_938010785.1 uncultured Saprospiraceae bacterium | reverse complement strand
AGGTAGTTTACTTAGATTCTAATCCGAATTGATTAAAATTTAAGTTAGTTATTATTGTATGGAAAATAAGTACGCCCACTATTTTATCCTATATAGATGATGACGGATAAAATAGCATTTTAAGGGTGAGGATTTTTAGTTGCTGTATCAACGCAGCTAAAACCCTCACCCCTAAAAGTCCTTTATTTAACTCACGAGGTGAGTAAAGAATGACTAAATAATACATCATCTCCAAAAATTAAAACAATGAACTATAGTTTTCTAAAATATATAATTACTGGTTGCCTGTTCCATATAATATTATTGACGAGCCTCAATGCCGAAAATGACTCCTTGTTACTAGCGAAGATAACAAATGAAACACCCGCTACTATTTTTGAGATACTGAAGTCACCACAAATACAAGAAGTGACCATTCATACGGATATTAGGCAGATTATGGAGGGAAAACGAACTAACGATAAGTTTGCTGCTACGCTGGTTTTCATGAATGAAACAGGAAATGTGGTCCAAAAATCAATAGAGTTGACACCAAGGGGTAAATCACGCAGGAAGTACTGCGATTTTCCTCCATTACGCATTAAATTTTCTAAAGACCAATTAGTAGAGCGAGGCATTCGGAAAGACCATAAATCTTTAAAGTTAGTAACCCATTGTAACGAAGGTTTAACGGCCAACCATAATGTGTTAAAAGAATATTTGGCTTATAAAGTCTACCAAGAGTTAACAGATAATAGTTTAGATGTACAACTATTAAAAGTCAATTATGAAGATACGGAAAGTAAAACAAAATTAGAAAAATATGCCTTCCTATTAGAAGACATAGATGAATTAGCTGAGAGTATCGAAGGGCAAGAAGTAGAGGGATTCGGTAGAACATGGAAAGAACTGGATTCAAAAACAGCACGAATAATGGCTTTTTTCCAATACCTGATTGGAAACGATGATTGGAGTGTGGAATTAAACAGAAATCTAAAATTTATTCAGCCCAATCAAAGTAATAAACTCATTGTAATCCCTTATGATTTTGATTCCTCGGGGTTCGTTTCAGCAGTTTATGCTAAGCCAAATCCCAACTTAAAAATGAAAAGTATCAAGCAGCGCTATTTTATGGGTAAGTTAAAAAATAAGGAAGAAAGAGCAGAAATACGCTCCTTATTTGAAGACAAAAAAGAGGCAATTTATCAATTAGTCAATGAATTTGAGTTACTAGACGATATTAGTAAGCTGGAGCTAAAGGATTACTTTGATTCTTTTTACAAAACCATTCATTCTCCTAAATTAATGGAACGAGCTTTTCCTATCAAAAGGAAACAAGCCGAAAAATCTGATTTAGAAGGAGAAATGCATTTCTAAAAATTTTTAAAATATTTCTTATGAAAAAGATATTGTTAGGTATTTCAATATTGTTCTTTTCTTTTGGATTAATATGGGGTACGAATAATCCCCTTTTTCTAAAAAAAACAAAAAATAGCAAAGAACCTACGTTATTATTACTAGAACTTGATGGTCCTATTCAACTTTTTTCAAAAGTCACAGATACCTATGAAATCGTAGAAGTTAATGAAAATAGTTTTCGAGAAATTAAAACTGGCGTTGTCAAAGAATATTACATAGGTAACGATAGAGGAGAAGTGGTGGAATTTGTTATTCCTGCAAACTTTAAAAAAGTAGCTAGAAAATATTTTGCAGATACACCAGAACTAGCTAAACGAATTGGCAAGCGAGGGTTTCGGTATGAAAATTTACCATTCATGATTTTATATCATAATAAATTAGTAGGTAAAGGAGAAACGCTGACCGCAGCAGATGTCAAACAATGGAATTTATTAAACTAGCAACACTATACTACCTAATAGATTAAGACAAAAATCGTTTTTTCGAAGCATCAAAGTCGATTTTCATTCACCTAATAATTAGAAATTTAAAAAAGTAAAACATGAAAAACACCACTAAAATATTAGCAACTTGTATGCTTATAGCTACACTTTTTGCTTGTAATCAATCAACCCCTAAAGCCGAAGAGGTCCTTCCAAAAGAATCCCCTAAAGTCGTTGGTTTAGTAGAAAAAGTATTAACAGAAGCGGAGCAGTCTGCCCTTACTCCTGATATGGTCATTCAATCTTTCAAGGAAGGAAACGCCCGATTTATGAATAATGACTTGACCGCCAGAGACCATTCGGCACAAGTCCGAAAGAGTACTACCGCACAATTTCCGAAGGCGATTGTACTCTCTTGTGTTGACAGCCGAGTACCTGTAGAAGATGTTTTTGACAGAGGGATTGGTGACATTTTTGTAGCTCGGGTAGCAGGTAATTTTGTGAATGAAGACATCTTAGGAAGTATGGAGTTTGCTTGTAAAGTATCTGGGTCCAAACTAATATTGGTCATGGGACATGAGCATTGTGGCGCAGTAAAAGCTGCAGTAGACGATGTGAAGTTAGGAAATATTACGCCAATGTTGGCGAAAATTAGACCTGCTGTAGATGCTGTTGACTACGATGGAGATAGAACGTCTAAAAATGCAGCATTTGTCCATAAGGCTTGTGAAAGCAATGTCAAAAATACCATTGAGCAAATACGCCTACAAAGTCCCATTTTGAAAGAAATGGAAACCGAAGGGGCAATTAAGATTGTTGGGGCGATTTATGATATGGATACGGGGCAAGTCGTGTTTATGTAGCATAAATTGCTATATGAGTAAAAAGGGCATTGGCAATCTATAG
>CALLVC010000287.1 GCA_938010785.1 uncultured Saprospiraceae bacterium | reverse complement strand
GACTCACATTGTAAATTTACGGAAATATTATTGGTCAATCAAAAGGAAAAAATGCCTAAAAACAATTTAGGAAAGTCAAATACCACTACCCCTCATAAACATTGGCACGAAAAAACTATTCGGGAAATATTAGAAGATACCAAAGAATTCTTTTTCGATTTATTCGATTTGAGAGATGGAATGGATGAAAAAGGCACTATCGTTAACATCGTCAATAATAGACGAATGCGAGGGGCAAATGCAGTCCTACTGATGTGTTCCATCATGGTAGCTTCGTTAGGTTTAGACCTTAATTCTCCCGCCGTCATCATTGGGGCCATGTTAATTTCTCCATTGATGTCTCCAATATTAGGGATTGGATTAGGAATCGGTATTAATGATAGACGAACATTATCCTCTTCTCTTCAGCATTTTGTATTAGCTGCGGTCATTGCACTAGTGACTAGTTATGTTTATTTCCGATTTATCACCCCATTTGGGGGTATAACAGATGAAATAAGTGCTCGTACCGCACCAAATTTATTAGATGGCTTAGTCGCTATTTTTGGTGGAACAGCGGGAGTTATTTCAACAACTAGGAAGGATAAATCCAACGCTATACCGGGTGTAGCCATTGCAACAGCTTTGATGCCACCTGTATGTGTAGCTGGATTTGGTTTGGCTAATGGACGGTACGATTTTTTCCTAAAAGCCTTCTATCTATTCTTTTTAAACTCCTTTTTTATTGCCGTCTCCACCTATGCAGTTATAAGAATATTAAGATTTAGGTACAAAGAATATCCAAATCAAAAAGAGCGAAAAAGAAACCAAATATTCATTTTCGTTTTTTCTCTATTAATTTTGTATCCTGCTCTAACAATTTTAATTTCAACTTATAATGACCTAAATGAAGACCAAGATATCGAAGCTTTTTTAAATGAGCATTTTGAAAATGAATTTACGGCAATCTCAGATTGGGAACCCACCAAAACGGATACTTCAATCCTCTTGGATGTACAATTAATCGGTCAACCTGTAGAAGCGGCAACTATTGATTCTTGTGAGCACTTGCTTGCGAAAATTGTTGGCAAAAAGGTTAGGATTATTGACTTCCAAAGTAAAGAAATTCCTTTTGATGAAATCCAACGGTTGAAGAACCAAATAGGTGGCTTTCAGGGTGCATTGAGTACAAAAATTGAAAACTTAGAAAAACTTCAAAGCGATAAAGAACAAAGGATAATTAACTTAACCAATCGGGTTGATAGTCTTCAAAATCAAGTAGTCCTAGGAAATATTTTCGCAGAAACTAAAGTACTTTACCCATTAATAGATAAAATTGGTTTTGCCAAAGATTTTCAACAAACCAATTTTAAAGAACAGGCAGAAATACCACTATTACTCTTAAAATGGAGTCCAAGAAAAAGTGCAGTTGGTAAAAAAAGAGACGAACCAAAAATTATAGAATTTATGAAAATCAGAGCTAATTTAGATACTTTAATGGTGGCCACATATTAGGATTTGTGTTTTTAGCGTTTGGTAATTATCAATCATAATTTCTAAAAAAATAGTATGCGTTTAATTCTTGCAAGTCTGGCTTTTTTCTTTTTTACAAATATTGGTTTCGCCCAATTACAAGGTGGCATCTCAGGTGCCTATTTTGTGCAAACTATTCCTGAATGGGAAACTGCAGTTTTTGGAAACCGTAGCAACGAACGACTATTAAAAAGTGGTTTTGCCCAAGAAATAGATTTTAAAATTGCTGGATTTGAGAATTATC
The DNA here is from genome assembly GCA_938010785.1 of uncultured Saprospiraceae bacterium. Lineage (GTDB taxonomy): Bacteria > Bacteroidota > Bacteroidia > Chitinophagales > Saprospiraceae > JAFMDF01. The sequence continues at coordinate 2,698 of CALLVC010000287.1, read as the reverse complement.
GGATACAATTTCATTTGAATGCAGGCACCGCATTTTCCAAGACTAGCTTAGCAACCAGAAGTTTTGAATTGCGACAAATTGATGTAAGTTTAAGTAGTAAAATATTTCTGCTTAGCTTAGAGGCAGATTGTGATTGTCCTACCTTTTCAAGAGATGCAGGATTGTTGGAAAAAGGGTTTTATGTAGAATTTATCGCAGGCGCTAGTTCTTATAATGCTAAGATGAGAGATATTTTTGATGTCAATGATAAAGGAGTTGGTTTAAAATTAGGTCTTGGAATGGGCATCGAAATTGGCATCAACGACCAGATAACCATCAGTCCTTACGTCCGCTATAATCGTTTTTTCAATAATGAATGGAGTGGTTTACAAGCAGGTATTGCAGATTTGGACAATACTGAACTTAATAACGGAAGTGATATTTCGGCTATCAATCAGATTTCAGGAGGTATTAGATTGGGTATAAGTCTTGATAGGTGAAAACTTAGTTCTAACTGTACCGACGAACCTTTCCTTAAAACAAAACAAATTTGTCATTATATACAAAGTTAGATGATACGACCCTTCGGCAAATAGCTCAACAATTTGACATTGCCCCAATACAATCTTGGAAAATCTTACATGGAGGAGTGGAGAACACCAATCATTTAATAGGTACCCATTCCCAAAATTATGTGTTGACTTTATGTGAGCGAAAAACCAAGGAAGAAACATTGGTTTTAGCCAATATTTTAGAAAGCCTTGAACAACAATCCTTTACTACCAGTAAAATTATACAAAACAAAAAAGGGGAATCAGTAAGTTTCTATCAAGAAAAACCAATTCTATTAAAAACCTACATTGAAGGAGAAGTAAAAGAGATTTTTGATGAAATTTTGATAAAAAAACTTGGAAAAAAAATAGCTCAATTAAATCAATTAACCCCACCGAAAACTATCCCGCATCAATTTTCTTATGGCCAGCAATGCTTCCGAGAAGTATACGAAAATATACAACATCCTTTCGCTGATTGGCTAAAAGAAACACACACTTATATTTCAAAAAATCTACAAGCTTCCTTACCCAAAGCTTTTATCCATGGAGATATTTTCACAAGCAATGTTGTCATACATAAAGGAGAACCTGTCCTCATGGATTTTGAAGAATCCTGCTATTATTATCGCCTATTTGATATAGGAATGGCAGCTATTGGAACTTGTTCTGATAACGGAAAAATAAATGAGACCAAAATCAAAGTATTAATGGAAGGATATCAAGCAGAAAATGAATTGACTGATTTAGAAGCACGAAAGCTTATTCCTTTTATAGTTTATGCGGCTACAGCGACTGCCTTTTGGAGATTCAGACAATTTAATATTATCCATCCTATAGAAGACAGAAAAGATAGTTATAAAGAAATGCAAAATTTAGCCATTCAGGCTCAAGCTATAAATATTACTTTTTAGTTACCAAAAAGAATTATTACTAACTCATGTTACGCATAAAATCCGAAGGCTTTGAATTTGAATAACCACCGATGAAATTGGTGGATGCAAGTAGACCAACCTACGTCAACTACGGAATAGTTGAACTACTTCGTAGTTCTGGGTCTATCCCAAACTTTGCAGCCCCAGCATTTCCTGCCTGCCGGCAGGCATGGCATACTGGGTTATTCATAGTTTGACTACTTCGTAGTCTTTTGCGTGACACCATTTACTAATAAAAAATCCGTTGGGAAGTTAAACTACTCCCAACGGATTTTTCTATATTGTTAAGGTTGATTCTACAATTCAACCTAGAATTTATCTAAGATTCGCTGTTTCATCTGCTTAAATTCATCCGCAGTAATAATACCAGCGTCTTTTAGTTCTGCTAATTTTTTAAGCTTATCCATTATTTCGTCTGTCGCATCAGCCACATTCGCTTTAGGTTCTTTTTTTGCTTTTTCTGTAGTGGATTTAGCAGCTTTCGGTGGTGCAGTTTCTTCATCGGTAGGCACACTAAAAGCACCACTATCATCATCCTTTTTCTTAGCTTCTTTTTCCCACTCTTTTGCGACCTTTTTGCCCTTTTCAAACTTTTCCTTATAATACTTACGAAGTCGGTCTGGGTCAAAATCTAAAATCGTCCCGCCTGAATCAAAATGCTTTTTGAACACTTCTCCTAAGGCATAAGTAGAAGCTCCTGCAAAAACAGAAACTGTAGCTCCGCCAATGAAAGAACCAATGCCTGGCAATAATTTAATCACACTTCCCGCTCCTATTCTAGCTAGAGCAGAACTTGTAAGTGAGGTCACCAAAGCTTTTCCTTGAGTCTCTTGAAAATCAATATCATACACTCGACATAATTGGCGAATCATATCTAATTGAAGCGCACTAACGGCAAAAATATCTGCAATTAAAATGGGAATCATCCCCGCGCCCATTGACCAAATAACGTGATTTCGAACGATAGTATCGGCATGATTGGAACGGCCTGAATCTTTTTCTGATGGCATTTTTCTTTTCTTTTTAGTCGCTGAATTTATTTTTTTAATAAACTTAATGGCTTTTTTTCCTTTGTCCAGCATGGTGATTTAATTTGGTTAATTTTACTCAAATATAAGTATTAATCCTTTTGAGGAGCAATTTTCTTCGACTACTACTAGCATTTCAAGGACAATTACTTCGTATTATACTACCATAGCGAAAAAGAAGCCATACTTATTATGTCTTGTTTCA
>CALLVC010000286.1 GCA_938010785.1 uncultured Saprospiraceae bacterium | reverse complement strand
TAATTTTTAGCAGCCTTTTTCCGCTATTTTTTACCAAAAAATAAATCCGTAGCGGGTGCTATGCATTGATTTTTTGGCGAAAACTATCGAAAAAATTCAAGCTAAAAATTTTACCCGATTAATCAATCCGCATTACTTAAGTATTTTTATAAGAAAACCCTATTAGGTATTGATACTTTTCGAAACAGATTTTTTTATCTAATATTATGACATTAAAGCAGTATATCGGTATCCCTTTGTTATTGATTTTTATAGTGGTTTTGGCTAATCGCTTAGTTGACAATATGGAAGGTGTAGGTGGGACGCCAATGGTTATTTTAGCGGTGCTAATTATTCTTATTATTCTAATGTTAGTTTTTAAGCAGCTGAGAGACTAACATATTCTTTCCTAAATAAAAAATCTTTAAATTAAATCTTACCTTTGGTGTAGAAATCACTTAAAACTGAGGAAATACAGGCACACTTCCCTAGTTATAAAGCTCACCGAGATGTTTAAAAATTTTAAAGTTAATGTAGCGATACGCCAAATCTCCTTGGTGCTGGTTATGCTTGCTTTTTTCTATTGCTTGTATTACACTAATTTTTATGTGACTACCTTTATTTTATTGATAATTGCGGCTATTCTTTTTTGGGATACGATGAACTATATGGACAAAACCAATGCAGATTTTACCGCTTTTTTGATGGGCATTCAATACGAAGATTTTTCAGCGACCTACTCAGGGTATCACAAAGGGACCTCATTTGGTAAATTATACGAGGCATTTAATTTGATAACCACCAAATTTCGAAATGTAAAGGCAGAAAAAGTTGCCAATCATCAATATTTACAAACGATTATTGAACATGTAAACACAGGCTTACTCTGTATAAATAAAGAAAAAGAGGTAGTTTTAATGAATAAAGCTTTAAAGGAATTATTACGAAAACCTTATTTAAAAGATTTTGCCGCCGTTGAAAAGTTATTTCCAGAATTGCATGAATTAATTAGCAGATTGGACAGTGGTCAGAATGAAATGATAAAGATGACGGTACAAAACCGATTATTAGAATTATCGGTTAGCGTGGCAGATTTTAAATTAAGAGAAGTGCCCTATAAGTTAATTTCTTTCCAAAACATTCAAAAAGAGTTAGAGGAAAAAGAATTGGATGCCTGGCAGAAATTAATTAGAATTCTGACTCATGAAATAATGAATTCTGTAACGCCCATTACCTCATTAGCCTCCTCTTTAAATGAGTTAATGAAAGATAAGGATAAAGTTTTGGATGAGGAGGATATGGAGGATATCCGTGATGGTATGTATGCCATTAAAAAGCGAGGAGAAGGACTCCTTCATTTTACGGAAACGTATAGAAGTTTAACGAAAATACCACCACCAAAATTCCAATTGGTAGAGGCTCAACCACTTTTAGAAAGAATTCATATCCTATTTAAACCCGTACTGAAAAAATATGGCGTTGAGTTAGCATTAAAATTTCCTTCCAACATGGTAGTCTTTATTGCAGATGTGGAATTAATTGAGCAAGTGATTATTAATTTATTGAAAAACGGAATTGAAGCAGCCAGAGAGGTAGAAAATCCTAAGATTGAAATTCGGGCGATAAAGACCAATGAAGGGAAAACATTTATCGAAGTTCAAGACAATGGAAAAGGGATTCAAAAAGATGTCTTAGATAAGATTTTTGTTCCATTTTTCACCACCAAAAAAGAGGGTAGTGGTATTGGGTTGAGTTTGTCTCGGCAGATAATGCGACTGCATAAAGGGAATTTAGAAGTGAATTCTGCGATAGGAAAAGGCACGGTTTTTACATTGAGTTTATAGTTAAGATTTTTATAAAAAATTGAGAACGAATGATTTAGATTGTATATTGAAAAAGTTCTAAGGAAAACACTATTTAAGGAGGTGGACATTACTAATTAATGATTATTAATTATTTGCTAGACGCTTCCGAACAGTAAGTTCTCAAAACACTAAAAAGGACACAGAGTACACAAAGTTCATTTTTAGGCAATTCTCTGTGAATCTCTGTGTCTTCTCCGAGTTATCCGTGTCCAAAATTTAAGTATATTGAGAACTTACTCCGAACACGTGTAATTAGCTAATAATCAATAATCAATAATCAATAATCAATAATCAATAATCAATAATCACTCAACCCTGATAGCTTAGTTGTTAGATTATTTTTGTCCAAGCACCTACTTACAAAATTATATAAAATAAATGACCTTTATTAAGGCTACTAACGGAAAAAATCTCCTTTTTAAATTACTACTTTGTTTCTTTTTGTTAAGCAATTTAGCATTAAGTGCATGTGCTGTTCCCAAGCAAGCTACTCCTGTTGTTCAAGACACAATTATCCCATCCAAAAAAGATTACCAAGGTTACCGACTTCAATTGACGAGTATAAAAGTAACCAAATCCAAAGGAAACCAACGTAAGATAAGTTGTACCCTGATTAACACAGGGAGAGAGAAAGTAAGATTACCAGCTAATTCAACTTCTGGCCCTAATGTGGTGGTGCAATATGATAAAACATTGGTAGACAATGGATTAGAGGGCTATAAAAATTCTTTAGAACGAGCATTGCTAAAAAAGAAATTCAGTTTAGATGTAGGTAAAATTTCCAGCAATTTTGAAATAAAATTTAATGTTTCGGAGGAGCAATTAGCTGAAAATGGAGCTGATGAAAAGAAGGCTATAAAATCAGCAACTAAAAAAGAAGTAACTGAAAAAGAAGTAGTCTATGATTTTTCGCTTTGTCCAGATTTAAAATTGGACACGGTATTTGTAATCAAGCGCTCCAGGAAAACGGTTGAATTAGCCTTTAAAATAACCAACTATGGAGAAGGCCCTGCAGCCATGTTTGGTGAAACAGAATCTACTGAAGACAATGTTGCCATTCGTGCCTATGCCTCCGGAACCGCCAAATTATCCAGAGGCGACTTAATCATGGGCGGCGCATTTATAGAAGGCGGGATGGCCGATAAAAATGGGGTATTGATGCCGCAAGAAAGTTTTTCTGGTTCTTTTACCGTAGAATCCCGTAAAAAAACGAGGTATATGCCTTATTTCATTTTATCTATAGATGATTATCAAGCGCTTTGGGAATGTGATGAACGGAATAATGTATACCCCTTATTAGATAGAACTAAATAGGACTATTTATAAGAATCTTTGTTAAGATTATTTTAAAATCTTCTTTTATTGGTCTTACCTAAAACCTTTTTCTTCTTATTTCTTTTTTATTAAAAACATATCTTTCTACTTTAGCATTAAGAGTATGTCTAAACTTCCATCAATTGGCTGCAAGCGGCAAACCTGCCTTCCTGCGGTCAGCAGGCAGGTTTTGTTCTGTACGTCGCCTGCCTGCTGACCGCAGGAAGGCAGGTTTCCCTCTCGCTCAATCATGGAAATTTAGACATACTCTAAAGTAATAGGATACCTATTTTATTTGCCAACAAACTAAACTAATTAACATGAATGTGACCAAATCTAAAAAGTGGGGCTGGATAACTTTTTTAGCTATTTTTTGCATTAGCAATTTAGCTTTTTCCTGTAATCCAACTAAACAATTAAGCGATAATAAGAGGAGTATAGAACCAATCGTCAATGAAACAGGGGACACCTTAAAAAAGGTAGAAAGAACCGCAGAAGAATGGAAAACGCTCTTAAGTCCAGTTGAGTTTAACGTGCTTAGAGAACAAGGTACAGAGCGTTCTTTCACAGGAGAATACTGGGACAATAAGGAAGAAGGTATTTATAAATGTAGAGGTTGTGAATTGCCATTATTTAGTTCTGAGACTAAATTTAAATCTGGAACTGGCTGGCCAAGTTTCTATACGCCAATCGACAAATCTCACATTATTGAGCACGTAGATAATAGCTACGGAATGCGTAGGGTAGAGGTGGTTTGCGCAAGGTGTGACGGACACCAAGGTCATGTTTTTCCTGATGGTCCGGAACCTACGGGTTTGAGATATTGTATAAACTCCGTTTCTTTGAGCTTTGAAAAAAGTAAATAGTAGTGGTGAGTGGTTAGTGGTGAGTGGTAAATCCGACTTACAACTAACTACTCACAACTAACAACTAAGAAAATATGCGAATAATAGGTGGAGAATTTAAGGGTAGGAAATTCTTTCCTCCAGCGAAAAACTGGCCGACAAGGCCGACGACAGACTTTGCAAAGGAAGGATTGTTTAATGTAATTAATAATAGTTTTTATTTTGACGAGATAAAAGTGCTTGACTTGTTCGGCGGAACAGGAAATCACAGTTACGAGTTTATTTCTAGAGGTTGCGAAGATGTGACTTATGTAGATAAATTTGGTGGATGTGTATCCTTTGTAAAGAAAACAGCAGAGACTTTAAAAATAGAAGATAAAATTAATATAGTTAGAGCAGATGTCTTCAAATTTATGGAACGAGCGACGGAACAATACGATTATATTTTTGCGGGGCCACCATATCCATTACCTACCTTACCAACGATTCCAGATAAAATTTTTGAACACGATTTATTAAAAAAAGATGGCTGGTTTGTGATGGAGCACAACCCGAATCATGACTTTAAAGAACATCCCAGGTTTGATAACATGCGGACCTATGGCAAGACTTACTTTAGTATATTTAAGTAATTTCGGTAGCACTCCCGGTAGCTATCTGGAGTATTCTGTTCCATCGAAGGACTTTAATCCAAGCATTCCAAATATTTCCCAAGGAACAGTTAGGCAAAATAAATTAATAAAGTGGTCATTTTGAGAAAATATTTTTTTCCTAGACAAGGCATGAACCCGTACGGGTGAACCGCAAAGCGGATGGGAGGCTTACAGACATAGCTTGCTATGGCGAGGCTTTTTAACGCAGTATTAGGGCAAAAGAACATAAACTAAATGCGGAAGTTATTATTTGACCGTTACTAAGATAAAACAACCCTGACAGCTAGTATCTGGAAAGCTTTAGGAAGTAAAACCAGCTATTCAAAACTTTACTAACTACTCTATAGTTTTAATTCCCTCCACTAAACTCAATGCATCAGCATCTTGTTGTACGCCCTTTTCTAAATCAAAAACAAAGTCAAATCCACGAAGCTTGGTCGTTAATTTTAATGCTTTGGGTGTCAATTCCACTATTTTGTATCTGATTTGCAATTCATTAATAATGGTTTGAACGATAGCCCCGTCTTCTATTACATAGGGACTATCTATACCTCCTTTTATAGGTAGATTGGTAGACATTTTACCATCCGAAGTAAATTCAAAATAGGTGTCTCTAAGCGACTCGGTAACCTTGCCATTTCTTTGACCTTCTATTAAATCCCAATGTCCGATAAGTAGATTTTGTTGTTCTGCGACGGCATCACCTCCACAAGACACTAAACTCAATAATAGAGCCCCAAAGAATAAAAAATAAATACGCATATAACTCTTCCGTTTTTTGAACAAATATATGTTTTTATAGAAAAATAGTTCCCTAATAGCTTGTTTTAAGTACTGACGAATTCATTCGTCGCAAAAAAATAAACTATTTAAAATTCTAACGACGAATGAATTCGTTGGTACATTTAGAACATAAAAAATAGCGGGAAAAGAAAAGATTACCACTTTTAACTCGTGGCAATTTGCAATTCCATGACTGTGATTTCAGGCAAAATTCCTACTCTGCCGGGGTAGCCTAAATAGCCAAACCCTCGATTGACATATAAGAATTGTTGGCCATTTTGATATAATCCAGCCCATTGTTTATAAACATATTTAATCGGACTCCATTTAAAAATACCTTCAATTTCAATCCCAAATTGAGCACCATGTGTATGCCCAGAAAAGGTAATATCTATTTCAGGAAAATCAGGTCTTATTTGAGCATCCCAGTGGGATGGGTCATGTGATAATAATAATTTCAAACTAGCTGCCTCACTACCACTATATGCTTTATCTAATTGACCATATTTTGCAAATCTGGGACTTCCTGAATAATTTTCTACTCCAATCACCGCAATTTTCTCTCCGTTCACAGTAAGTAAACGGTTTTCATTCATCAACAATTGCCATCCCATCTGTTTTTGTATAGACATTAGTCGATTTAAGTTAGAAATCTTGGCTTCTTTGGATGGCCATCGAACGTAATCTCCGTAATCATGATTACCTAAAACGGCAAAAACGCCAAATTTAGCTTTTATTTTATCAAAAACAGTAATGTAAGGCTCAATTTCTGTTGCTACTGAATTAACTAAATCTCCAGTAAAAAAGACTAAATCTGCTTTTGCTTGATTAATTAAGGCAATTCCTTTTTTTAAGGGCGCTGTGTCTGTAAAACTACCAGAGTGTATATCTGAAATTTGTACAATTTTTAAGCCACTTAATCCTTTTGGCAACCCTTTAATCGGTACTTTAATTTGGTGCACTTTATAGCGATGCCGATTTCTTAGAATACCATATATCATTAATACTAGTGGTATCCCACTTAATAAAAGGCTGATTTTGGCAAAAAGACGGGAATAATCATTAGAAAAATCAAAGTTTGGAATCAAATAAGCTATACCACCAACCAATAATCCTAAAACAGAAAAAACAAGGGTGAAGCATAAGAAGAGAAATTTGGCAAAATAAATAAGGGATAAAATAGCTTTAATATTGGTGAGGCCTCCTAACTCGTTGACTTTTTGTGTACTTCGGCTATAAAATACTAACCATCCAATTAACCCTACGAAAATTGACCAATAAGCGACTGTAAATGAGGTGATTAGGGTAGGTGAAAAATCACTAATTGCCAATTGGAATGGTTGAAAAACCACTAAGTCAAAAACGAAAATCAATAAGCATAAAAATAGGAATCGCATTAATATAATCATCTAAATGGTAGAAATAATTTAGTTTAGTAAACCCTCTTTAGAGGCTGTATTATAAGTCTTTTTTGGAAAATAGAACCAATATAAAGTACTGATTTATTTCTTTGTAAGATTTGTTTCTCCCTCTGAAAGCAGGGTGATTGGTGTTGTAATGTACTGCGAACGGGATAAAAAAGTGATTTTAAAAAGAGGTCAGAAGTCAGACCGTCCGTACGGGCGGTCTGACTTCTGACCTCTAAAACCATTTTCACAAATTTATCCCGTTTCATGTATACCAAAATCTAAAAGCTTATTATATTCAAAACTGTTGAACAGTTACTGTAGATTACTTTCGTTTAGCCCTAAACACCCCATTAGGT
>CALLVC010000285.1 GCA_938010785.1 uncultured Saprospiraceae bacterium | reverse complement strand
CCTCCGCCTCTTAGCCTTTCAGCCTTCTCCACAAATGTCGCTTACTCGTCTCCCTATAAATGGTCTTCAGTTTTTTCAACTCTTACGATTTGGAACGACTCTATTTATTGGGATTTTACTAGCCAAGGTATTTGGCTTAGCAACGACAGAAATTGCATTGTATGAAATCCTCTTATTCATTGGAAATTTTGTATCTTTTTTCTGGATTTCCGCGGGAATAAAAAGTTTACTCAGCGAATATGCGAGGTCCAAAAAGCAAGAAATAAGCGTATTAATTAATACCAGTTTCTTGCTTTTTTTATTAGGTCTTTTTGCCGCAGCCCTACTCTATTTTTTTCAAGCTTATCTCATCAAATCGTTTACTCAATTTAAAGACATTAAATACATTCCTTTAATTTGTCTTTACCTCTTGTTCAATTCTCCTTCTGCTTTGATTGAATATATTTATTTATTACAAAAAAAGGAGTCAAGCATCATTAGGTACGGCATTATTATTTTTACTTTTCAACTATTCGCAGTCCTCATCCCCTTATTATTAGATTGGGGAATAGGAGGTATATTTCGATGTCTGGTACTTTGGAGTTTCTTTAAATTTTGTTGGTCATTTATCCTATTAACAAAAAGTTGGAAGCAGGCGAAAATTTCTAATACACAAGTCCCTATAATCAACTGGGATATTCAAAAAAAGTTATTGCTACTCCTATTTCCGCTAAGTTTGCATATGCTAATTGGTGGTGGCATGGAATACATAGACGGCTTTATCGTCTCTAAATATTTTGAAGATACGGGCATGTTTGCCATTTTTAGATATGGCGCAAGAGAATTACCTCTTGTTACTATCCTGACAGCAGCATTGACCGCTACTTTAATTCCCCTAGCCGTTGAAAATCAAGCAATCGTCTTAACAAAAATAAAAACAGAAATAGATAAACTATCTCGCTGGTTATTCCCTTTAACCATCGTATTAATGTTATTGAGTCCGTATTTATTTCCATTGGTTTATAATGAAAATTTCGCTCCATCAGCAAGGGTTTTTAACGTCTACTTATTGATTATTTCAAGCCGTATAATCCTACCACAAGTAATCATTTTAGCCAAGCAACATAATTATGTGTTAGTTTGGAGTGCACTCATCGAAGTAGCCGTTAATTTAGGTCTAAGTCTTTATTGGGTGCAAGATTATGGTTTAGAGGGTATCGCTTTTGCTACGGTTTGTGCCTATTTTGTCAATAAAATAATACTTATTGCTTATAATTTTTGGCAGTTCAAAATTCCTTTAACGGCTTATTTAGACTTACCTAAGTATCTGCTTTATAACCTTTCCTTAGTTCTGTTTTTTTGGATAAGTCTCTATGTAAAGTGACTCATTTTCTAAAATTTTTAAAAAATAAGTCGAAAATTAGGATATAACACATCTTATTGTCTTTTTTACACTAATTAATTCAAGTTGCGGACAATTGGTAGTACAGCGCTTTAGCCTGTCATGTTCAGCGACCTTTAGGTCGGTACTTCTAATTTTAATTTTGTACTTGTTTTGAATAGAATCAAGGTCTAATTGGAATTAATTAAGTAAAACTGTGTAGTTATTCATTTTACTTATCGAAAAACTTTTATAAAAAAACTTTAAACAGAATGGGCTTAATTTCTTTTTTAGGATTTACTTTATTAGTAGCAGGAATTGCATGGTGGTCTACCAAAAGTACTGACGAGAGTTCTGCGGACGGCTACTTTCTAGCAGGTAGAAGTTTGACTGCTGGGGTGATTGCTGGTTCCCTTTTATTAACGAATCTTTCTACGGAACAAATTGTCGGTTTAAACGGGCAAGCTTATACGGAAGGGATTTTAGTAATGGCTTGGGAAACTCTAGCTGCCATGGCAATGGTGGTAACTGCCATCTTTTTATTACCTCGATATCTAAAAGGAGGTATTACAACCGTCCCTCAGTTTTTGGAAAGACGGTATGATACGTTTACCAAGAGTTTGACCTCTGCCTTATTTTTATCAGGTTATGTAGTAGTATTATTACCTATTGTGTTGTACTCTGGTGCAGTTGCTTTTAGTGCCATGTTTAATTTACCAGAGTTGATGGGTGTTTCTAAAACCACTTCCTTGTGGATTTGTGTTTGGGGAATTGGTATTATCGGTTCTATTTATGCTGTTTTTGGCGGGCTTAAAGCGGTGGCTGTTTCTGATACTATAAATGCGATTGGCTTATTGATTGGTGGTTTAATGATTCCAATTTTTGGTCTGATGTATATTGGTGATGGTAGTATAAGTGAAGGAGTTTCTATCTTAGTTAGAACAAATCCAGAGAAGTTTAATTCCATTGGTGGCGAAACTGCTTCAGTTCCATTTGCCACTATTTTTACAGGAATGATGCTTGTCCAATTATTTTATTGGGGAACAAACCAAGCCATTATCCAAAGAGCTTTGGGGGCAAAAAATCTAGAAGAAGGACAAAAAGGCCTCTTGCTGGCTAGTTTTTTAAAGATACTAGGCCCTTTAATTGTTGTTTTGCCGGGTGTAATTGCGTGGCATATTTTTGAAGGGCAGCTAGAAGTAGCAGATGAAGCTTATCCAAAGTTAGTGGCTAAAGTGCTACCGGCAAGTTTAGTTGGATTTTTTGCCGCTGTGTTATTTGGCGCTATTTTGAGTTCTTTTAATAGTGCGTTGAATAGTTCCGTGACTTTATTTGGCGTGGATATCTATAAAGAATATTTTAATAAAGAAGCCGACGGCAAACAAATCGTGAAAGCGGGCAAAATCTTCGGAATTGGTTTAGCCATTTTAGCGATGTTCATTGCGCCAAAAATTGCCGATGCTCCAGATGGTTTATTTGGCTATTTGCAAGAGATAAATGGTTGCTATAGTATTCCAATTTTCACTATTATAGTGGTCGGTTATTTAACGAAATATGTCCCTGCCTTGGCGGCAAAAGTTGCCATGGGCTTAGGCGTTGTATTATACAGCATTAGTCAATTCCTACTAAAACCTAGAATGGCAGAAGCCGCAGTGGCTAAAGCAAAAGCAGCAGGTATCACCGATGTAGCTCAATTAGCAGATATTGAAAAATTAGCTTACCCACATTTCTTACACGTCATGGCAATTCTTTTCATTTTGAATGTTTTGATAATGCTAGTGATTGGATTAATCAAGCCAAGAAAAGAAGCTTACGAACAAGTATACACCGAACAAGTGGATATAACGCCTTGGAAATTGGTCAATCAGGTAGGTATGCTAATTACTTTAATCGTTATTGCCATTTATATTTTCTTCGCGAATTAATTTTAGTTGCCAGTTATTAATTTTTCTCTCTGATAACTGGCGACTATTCCGTTTGCAGTGGGCAGT
>CALLVC010000284.1 GCA_938010785.1 uncultured Saprospiraceae bacterium | reverse complement strand
CCTTTACATTTGAACATACTAACCTAAAAGAATAGATAGTGTCAACTACTTTTATTTTCAGGATAATCTTGTCAAAATATTTTGATTTTTTATATTACTTATAATGAAGCCCCTTCTATTTTTAAAATAGAAGGGCTTTTTTATTTGGCTCTTTGACAATTTTTGCATTGTTCCCGTCGGGCGACGAAGTCATCCGACGGGAACGACCGTCTCGTCGGATGGCTTCGCCGTCCGATGAGACTAATAAAGTATCTTTTGCAAAAATTGTCAAAGAACCTTTTATTTTTTACTCTTATCTTAAACGAAAGTAGACGACTTTTTAACCACATAATTTTATTTAGCTTTTTATTTTAGTGAAAAATATGGAAATACCCATTAGCTTTGTGGATTATATTTTAATCAAAATCAACAATAATGAGATTTTCAATTTTTTTATGCTTAGTACTCTTTTTATCAATAGGCTGTAAAAACGATGCTAAAAAATCAGCTGCTGATACTAAAAAAGAAATGGTCGCTCCAGCTGCTAAATATACCTTAACCCCTTTCCAAGCTTCTCAGGATTATTCTAAAGCAGAGATTGAATCCATGTTTTATAAAGATGGAATTTTCAACTTTGAAATAGGAGGAGAAGGGTATACTCTTGGAGAGCAAACACCGGATGCTGCCGCAAAAATGTGTGCCAATTCTGGAAAAGGACAACACATTCATTTAATTGTGGGAACCGCTCCTTATGCTGCTAAATATGTGCCTGAATTTGCCCACAAAGTAGCAGATGGCACTCACCAATTATTAGCGTTTTTGTCCCGTTCTTACCACGAAAGTATCAAATCTCCAACTGCATATGTTGGAATAACTGCAACAGTTAAGGATAGCTCGATGGTAGAAAGTACGCCGATTACCACGCCTACTTTATTTTATAGTAGACCAAAAGGGACTTATGTTGGAAAGGCCAATACGGAGAAAGTGATGCTTGATTTTTATGTGTTAAATGCAGAGTTAGGACCAGATTATAGTGTAAAAGCGGATATAAATGGAGAGGTTCATAATTTTACAAAATGGCAACCTTATTATATCGAAGGTTTACCAATGGGGGAAAATACAATAACCTTGACTTTATTAGATAAAGCTGGAAAAGCAGTAGATAGCCCGATTAACCCAGTTACAAGAACCTTTACCTTAAAGGCAGACCCTATTGAATAATTGAAAAAATATAGATAGGATGAGCCAGATTTAAATCTAAAATGTAAAATTTCAAAGTCGAAATTTCAAAGTAAATTCCTTGGGATTACGAGTTTATTAGCTTGCTAACGAGGCCTTTTCAAGACTTTTACATTTAAAATTTGAAATTTTGAATTAAATAATTATGGTGTCTCAATTTACTTTAAAGCTTTGAATAATATAATTTTTTTAGGCAGAGGGCTTATTTCCTCAAGCTCTCTGCCCTAAGCCCTTTGCTCACTGCTAATATGTATTTAGATTAATTCTGAATTAGATTGATGGTTAAACTTTAAATGTATTTTAGCAGTTAAATCAGTAAACAATTAAATAACACTTAGAAAAAAGAAAATGGATTTACCAAAAATTGCTGCTAAAGTTCCTGTAAAAGTTGACATCGTGGAAGGTAAGAAATATGCTTATTGTACTTGTGGCTTATCAGATAATCAACCATTCTGTAATGGCGCACACAAAGGAACTGAATTTAGACCTTCAGTTTGCACGCCAGAACAATCTAAAACTGTTCACTTTTGCCAATGCAAACAAACCAAAAACGCAACTGGTTTTTGTGACGGCTCGCACAAAAGTTTATAATTTTGAAAGCTTAGATATGTCAGATTTTCAAAATCTGACATATCTTTTCTCTGTAAATTCCTACTTCTAAAGCGCACTAATAGGCATTCTACGATTGACTCTTAAAATCATACCTCTAATTACTTTCCCTGTTCCGCCAACCTCTACAAACTCTTCTACACCTGCTTCAATCATATTCAACATTGTTTGCGTCCAACGAACAGGAGAGGTCAATTGAGCAATTAAATTTCCTTGAATTACTTTAGGGTTGGTTGCTTTTTGCGCATTTACATTTTGATAAATGGGACATTTTGGCGTATGGAAAGTGGTAGATTCAATAGCGGCTTTAAGTTCTGCTTCAGCAGGTGCCATTAATGGAGAGTGAAATGCACCTCCAACATTTAAAATTATAGCTCTTCTAGCACCAGCCTCTTTTAATTTTTCTACTGCTAATTCAACTCCTGGAATAGAACCTGAAATAACTAATTGACCAGGGCAGTTATAATTGGCAGCTACTACCACCTCTTCTGTGATGCTATCGCATACCGCCTCAACCTTTTCATCTTCCAATCCAACAATAGCTGCCATGGTGCTTTCAACGGCCTCACAAGCCTTTTGCATAGCTAATGCTCGTTGTTGGACTAATTTTAATCCATCCTCCATCGTCAAAACGCCATTGGCTACTAAGGCAGAAAATTCTCCCAATGAATGTCCCGCAACAACATCTGGACGAAATTTATCCCCTGCTAAAATTGCTTTTATAACAGAGTGCAAAAAGATAGCGGGTTGAGTGATTTTGGTTTGCTTTAATTCTTCTGCACTTCCTTCAAACATGACATCACTCAAACGATAGCCTAAGATACTGTTGGCTTGTTCGAAAATAGATTTAGCTTGCTCGGAAGATTCGTATAAATCTTTACCCATTCCTTCAAATTGAGCACCCTGACCAGGAAAAACATATGCTTTCATAACCTTATTTTATTTTTTATGACTTTTATAAAAGTAGTTTTTTAAGACTTAATTTTTTTAGAGTGCAAAAGTGAGGAAAAAAAATTGTAGCACCAAAATCTAGTTAAACTTTCATTTAAGTATAAAAAAAAGTACTTTTAACCAGTCGTTTTAATGTAAGATAAAAATTCTTTACTACACATTTTAACTAATATTAATATTATCAGAGATAAGCGACTTTTTTAACCCCATTATAAAATCTTTAAATTATTTAGCTACTATGAAGAAATCTACGGTATTATTTTTTCTTTTTTCTTTGTTTGTCTGCGACCTTTTTGCTCAATGTAATAATTTTAGTAGACCTGGGGTGCACGTAGTACAGAGTGGAGAAAACCTTTTTAGAATCGCAAAAAAATATAATGTTTCTACTTTGCAATTGGCACAATGGAATAATATCCCAACGGATATTACTTTATACGCCTGTCAAGAATTGTCGGTAACTGGCGCTAGTACCTACGAAAACAATGCAACTGCCTATAATTCAGCGGATGAATTTACGACTAGGGGCAACGTTAATTATTCTGGCTCTTCATTTGTTAAGCAATCTGGAAATAAGCATACCATTAGAGAGGGGGAAACTATAAGCGGCTTGGCTAATTTATATGGTTATACGGAAGAACGATTCAGAAGAATCAATTTATTAAAACCAGGAGAAGAATTAAGTGTTGGTTCATCTATTTTATCAACAGATTGTACTTGCGATAGAGTCGTCGCCTACGAAGATATGAATGGCGGAACTACCTATAATCAACCTTCTCGCACTAATTATTCCAGTAATTCAGGTGGCTACAACTCCAATACGGGAGATAGTTTTCAAGATAGAGGTCGTTCCTCTTATGAAAATTATGACGATTTTTATGACAATAATAATGGTGGTTTTGGCGGGAATATACCTCCTGCAGCTGAACCAATCAATGATAATCGAATAAGAAGTGCAGCATCTTCATCAAATACTTATAATAGGGGGAATACTACTTCTAATAGAAATAATGCTGCCAACAGAGGTGGAGCGCCTGCACCAGTTCGAGCTACTTATATGTCAGCTGATGAATTAGCAATGTTGGACGAAATAAATTTAATGCGCTCTAACCCTGCTGGCTATATCACCTATGTAGAGCAATATAGAAGAGATATCCAAAGCGGAAGAACTTTTGGTAGTTCCCTTCCGGTTATCGATGAACTAATTGCAGAATTGAGAATAACACCAGCTTTATCTATTTTAGAACCTGCTCCTTGTATCTACGAGGCCGCTAGGAAACATGGCTTAGACCAAAAAGCTAGAGGATATACAGGACATGATGGTTCAGATGGTTCTTGGCCTTGGGAAAGAGTTAAAAGAGAATGTTCACAAATGGCAGATGGCAATGAAAATCTTGTTGGAGGTCTTGCTGATGTCAGAGAATCGGTTATCTTACTTTTAGTAGATGATGGAATCTCTTCTAGAGGCCACCGAAAGACCTTATTAGAACCAAAATGGAGATATGGAGCAACCTACAAAATTGGAAAGGTTGGCCATATGCCAAATTGTTGGGTGCAAAAATTTGGTTCTTAAAACTGTTGAAAAAATATATGCAAGATTTTTTAAATCAATTATTATTTACCATAAACGGAACTGCTATTACCATCGGAAAGGTAATAGCAGTTTGTAGTATTGGGATATTAGGTTTTCTTTTTCAATCATTTGTAGTGAAAAGAAGTTTAGCTTATTATCGCAATAAAGGCAGTTTAGAAAGTAGTGATAGCAAGAGAATTGAATTGTTGATTCTTAGTTGTCTTTTGCTAATTTTTTTAATCATCACCATTAGTATTTTTGGTTTAAACCAAGATTTATATCCTAATAGATTTTTTGTACTGAAAGGAGGAATTATTCTAAAAGGATTGCTGATTATTCAAATTGCTCGTTTAATTCACTATTTTTTCACTAGAATAATTAATGGATATTATCAAAGGCGAATAGTAAATGAAAAAGGAATTACCAATAGATTACAAGACCTTACCAAAGAAAACCCTAATAAAATTGCAAATAGCTCCATTAAAGTAGCAGTTGTTTTATTTGCACTTTTTTTGTTTTTTCAAAATTTCCAGTTCAACCCTGAACTGATAACGCTTCACCAAGATACAGACAATCCATTCTCTTTAAAGCTAAGTACAGTTCTAATAGTTGGCTTAATCCTTACTTTAGGAAGAGTCTTTATCTGGGTCTTGACTCAGCTTATTCTACTAGGGTATTACCAAAAAAACAAAATAAATTTAGGTACGCAGTTTGCCATTAATCAACTGATTAGCTATTTCATATATGTTGTTTCGATTCTAACTGCTTTGCATTTTCTGCAAATAAATATGACGGTATTTTGGGGCGGTTTAGCAGCACTTTTGGTTGGAGTTGGTTTAGGATTACAACAGACTTTCAATGACCTTTTTTCGGGCCTCTTATTATTATTTGAAAGAGGAATAGAAGTAGGAGAAGTTTTAGAAATAGATGGTAAAATCGGAAGCCTTAAAAAAATTGGTTTGAGAACCTCGGTTATCGAATCAAGAGACAATGTAACGGTTATTGTTCCAAACTCAAAATTGGTTGTAAATAACGTCATCAATTGGAGCCATTATGATGATAAAGTGCGATTTAAAGTCAATATTGGGGTGGCATATGGAACAGATACCGTAAAAGTTAAAAAACTTTTGTTAGAAATAGCCAAAGAACATTCTTTTATATTAAAATTTCCTGCACCATCCGTCAGATTTACAGATTTTGGAAATTCTTCTTTAGATTTTGAGTTACTTTTTTATTCTAAAAATTTCACCATCATTGAAGATATTAAAAGTGACCTTCGTTTTGAGATTGACCGTAAATTTAGGGAAGCAAATATTGAAATTCCTTTTCCTCAGCGGGATGTTTGGATTCGGAAAGATAGTTAGTTTTAACTACAAGATACTGGATACTGGATACTAAGCTAGCATCCAGCATCCAATCCTCAGATTTATTTCATTAAGATAATTTTCTTTGAAATTGCTTGTGTTGGTGTCACTAAAAATACAAAATACATACCTGCATCTATGTCTTCTCCTGAAAACCTAGCTTCATTAATTCCAGCTTCCTTGTTTGTCTGATTCTCTAAAACTTGAACAATCCTTCCATTTACATCCATTACTTGAATTAATACTTGTTCCGCTTTTGCTAGCTGATATTGAATGGTCGTTTCTCCTCTAAAAGGATTCGGCATGACGGATAAGAAAGGTTTTTCCTCAGACCCAAATCGCGTAGATGGGCTAATTAACTTTCTAGTACCTTCCGTTTCCACTTCATTTTGTAAAGTTCCATTGGTGGGGGTGCAAGTTTGCATAATCGCACTAAAACTGCTTCCTGCCTGCGCATGGAACCCTGGATTTAAGATGATACTTGTTCCTGCTTTGAAAGTCATACTTCCAGTTATAATGACTTGTCCAGCCGTAGATAGTGTTTTTTGTGCGTTCATTTCTAAACCTTCCATTAAATTAGTGCTTACACTTAAATCTTCAGGACATAAATCAGCTTCTAAACAATCACTAGTACCATTATTATTAATGTCTTCATCGGGCGTCCCACATCCACAGTCTCCGGGTTCTATTTTATTTGCATCATTCGGGCAGTTATCATTACAGTCTGATATTCCATCATTATCACTGTCTGTATCTGGAGTACCACATCCACATTTTCCTGCTTGGATTTTGTTGGCATCATTAGGACAGTCATCATTACAGTTTGGTGTACCATCATTATCATTGTCTGCATCTGGTGTGCCACATCCGCAAAGTCCGGGTGCTGTTTTATTAGGGTCATTAGGACACCCGTCTATTGGTCCTGCATTATTTTCTGCACAGAAAGTTACTGAATACGATGCGCCAAATGCTCCTCCAATTGCTATACTTGCTCCATTATTATCTATTAAAGAAAATGACCCATTTCCATAGCCACAACAAATACCATCGCTATAAGCATCGTTAATGGTGAAGGTATAATTTGTGGCAGGAGGTAAATTGAAAGATTCCGATATCGTAACCCCTGCTTGTGTATATCCGCTGCCCGAATGAAGAATAGTGCCTGCTGAATTGGTAATAAGCCAGCTAGTTTCCTGTGGATAAGTATCAAAAGTTAGAGAAAGATTGATGTTACTGACATAACACGGACACGCGGCACAGCTTGACCCTCCACAATCTATGCCTTCTTCATCCCCATTTTGTACACCATCATCACAGGTTGGAGCAGCGCAAGTTAAAGTACAAGAAGCATTATTATATCGGTTTCTGATTAAATCACCAGGTTGTGTGCCGAAGCCATTATTAAAATCTATACCACAGTTGGTGACATTACAATAACTCATAATTGTTCCACCTCCTGGTGGACAAGCTCCGTAGGTACTTGTACAACCACCTTCAGTAGGAGAACAAGCGTCAATAGCGGTGTTATTTCCATTCCAACTACAGTTTTGCGTATGATTGGACCCCATATTGTGTCCCATTTCATGCGCAAAAACTTGGACGTTCCAAGAATAGGTAGGAAAAGTAGTAATGGAAGTTCCCATATTGGTACTAACTGCATATGGACCAGCATGTTGACCACTGAAAGTAAAGTATTCAGAACATAAGACGTCTATCCAAGCAATACCTCCACCTAAACTTCTGGTAGAAATAAAGTGGGCTAATCTGCCATTATAATTGTTTTTGGTAAGCTCTCCAAATCGCTGTAAAACGGCACTGGTGCCATTTAGATTAGCATAAGGGTCTGTAGTTGTCCAGACTTTTAAATCGGAAAGCGAAATGTCAATTTGCTCATTGGCATAAATCGTAGCAACTTCATTGATTAAGGCGCTCACAAAGGCAATTACATTGGCTTCTGAATTATTATGCTTTTGATACATATCATAATCACATTCTACATAAATTGGTATACATTTAGTCATATTATTCCTTGCCTTACGCTCAACCTGTTGCCTAAAACCATCTTTAATTAAATCTTGACCTTCTCCTACTATGCAAGTTTCTGGTTGTTCTAAAGTTAGATTTCGGTCATTATAAAGGACATGAGTATCTCCATTTTTGAGTTTTCCAATAACGTAATTGCCATCATCGTCTCCTATCATAATCCTTATCTCTGAACCAAAAATACTAACAGAAACTATAGAATTGTTATCGCCTTTGACGATTCCTCTGTAAAAGACACCTCTACTTGTTTTTGTCAAATCTTCCCCTTCGCTCGAACGATAGATAAAGTCTTGTGAAAAAATATCGACTTTGAAAATTTCTAATTCAAAAAAGGCTTTGTCCGTAACTGGAATTTTTAGGGTGGTTACGTCTGGTTGCGTTCTAATAAAAGCATCGATGGCTGTGGGTTTAACCTTAAGATTAATGCTCCCTAATGCATGACTTTCCAATAAGGCATTGGCAGTATTACTTACTTCAAATGGGTCAAATTCGTTAAATCTAGAGGAACTTTGTTTATTTTGGGCGACCAATCTGGCTAATTGGCTTTGTGCAGTAGTATTCGATTTCTTAATTCCAAGTTGGGTTCTTTCAATTAAATCTTGTGTGTAAGCTTCATTTTTAACCAATAGGAAAACGAAGAAAAGGCTAAGCAACGGGATGTACTTAATCATGTTTTGAGATTAGCTGGACACAAAACCACTACACATTGAGTTTGGTTAAAGAAAAGTGTAAAGTTGGTTTAATGACCAATCGGTTTAAAGGATAACAAAACAAAAGTTTTGCTAATCAAAAATTTGTTGTAACTGGCAAGACCAGTGTACCAAAATGATGAATAAAGAAAGGGGAAGTGAATGTTGTGAGCAATACAAAAAATGTATCTAGATTGCAGATTAAATATTATATATGTTTTTATTTACTTCAATATAACCACTTTTTTATTTTAATGTTGTTGGAGTAATTGCTAAAAACATTAAATGTATAAAATATGACATTTTGTATTATTAAAAATTATATATGTTTTATATCATGGTTTAAAAACAAAACCTCCTAAATCTATTTAGTTTTAAAATAGATTTAGGAGGTTTGATTTAAGTATAAACTATATGCTGATTAGAATGCGTGACTAAAAAAGGACTATTCTACAACGTGGTCTCCACTTAAATATCTATGCTCTGCATCAAAGGCACTAATGATATTCTCATTCAATTCATCCTTCTCAATTAAACCATCTCTCAATCGGATAATTCTATGTGCATGCGCAGCAATATCAGGTTCGTGAGTTACCACAATAATCGTATTTCCTGCCTCGTGTAATTTTTCAAAAATCTCCATAATCTCAATAGAAGTCTTAGTATCTAAGTTCCCAGTTGGCTCATCCGCTAAAATAATGGCAGGGTCATTGACTAATGCTCTAGCAATGGCAACTCTTTGTCTTTGTCCACCAGAAAGTTCATTAGGTTTATGTTCCACTCGGTCACCTAAACCTACACTCGTTAATGTTGCATCTGCTTTTTCTAAACGGGCAGACTTATTAATACCTGCATAAACTAAGGGCAAGGCCACGTTTTCAAGAGAAGAAAGTCTAGGAAGGAGATTAAATGTTTGGAAGACAAATCCAATCTCTTTATTTCTAACCTCAGCTAATTCACCATCATCTAGTGTACTAACATTTTCATTATTTAATACATATTCTCCAGCAGTAGGTGTATCTAAACAACCCAAAAGATTCATCAACGTTGATTTTCCAGAACCAGAAGGCCCCATCAAGGCAACGTATTCATTTTTCTTAATATCTAAAGTAACGGATTTTAAGGCATGCACTTTTTCAGCGCCCATTACATAAGTTTTCTTAAGGTTTTTGATTGAAATTATAGGGTCCATTTACAGTCGTTTGGTGTGAATATGAATGATTATTTTAAATCTATTACTTTTGGTACTTTAAAGTGTTCCTCGTTTCTGTCAGGTGCATTTGATAAAGCAGCTGCTCTGTCTACTTGATGTTTGATTTCATCTTCTCTCAAAACGTTAACCTCTTCATTAATATAAACAAGAGGTTCGACACCGTCTAAATCTAATTCCTCTAATTTACTAACCATTTCCAGAATATTCCCCAAATCACCTTGGATTTTTTTTCGTTCCGTGTCAGATAGTTTTAGACGAGCTAGCTTTTCTAGTTTTAAAATTAGTGTTTTGTCTACTTGCATAATAATATTTTAGATAATAGTCACACTTTAAGGGACGAACGAGAAAAAAGAGGTCAAAAGTCAGACCGTTTATTTCCTGTTACCTCAATTAATCTATTTCTTCAAAAAATCCCGTTTCTCGATTTTTCTTTACATTGTGCCAAAGGTAATATCGACCATTCATCACTACATAAACTCCTGTAGGTAAGGCTTGTGCAAAAGCAATGGCGCTACCCAGATTAAAAAAGCCATCAGAAGAATTCCCAAAGGCGTAAGGTATCATCGCTCCAGTTATCACAATGGTTTTGTCTTCAATCCCTTCTTTTGCTAGAAATTCAGCCGTTTTTGCCATGGTATCTGTACCGTGGGTAATAACGATTTCATCTGCTTCGCACCTTCGACAATTATGAGCAATGATTTCTCGGTCTGTATCTGTCATTTCTAAACTATCCACCATCATCAAAGTCTTGACATCTGTTGGAATACTACAACGGCCTCTGACCAACATTTCTTTTAAATGAGTATCCTTAAAATAAAGTTCACCCGTGATAAAATTGTAGTCTTTGTCAAAAGTACCACCCGTGATATAAATTTGAACCATCTTCATAAATAAGGGCTTAGGGGAAGGACTTAGGGCAGAGAGTTGTCTTTAAACCCTTTGCCCTGCGCCCTTGGTCCTCAGCTATAAGTGAATAACTTCTCCATAAGCCTCTGCTGCTGCTTCCATAACCGCTTCACTCATTGTTGGGTGAGGGTGAATGGTTTTAACGATTTCATGCCCTGTTGTTTCTAACTTTCTCGCAGCTACTACTTCAGCTATCATCTCTGTAACATTGGCACCAATCATATGGGCTCCTAAAAATTCGCCGTATTTTGCATCAAAGATTACTTTTACGAAACCATCTTTAGCACCTGCTGCACTAGCTTTTCCTGAGGCAGAAAATGGAAATTTGCCTACTTTGATGTCATATCCAGCTTCCTTCGCTGCATCTTCCGTATATCCTACAGAGGCAATCTCTGGAGAACAATACGTACATCCTGGTATATTATTATAGTCAATTGGTTCCACATTTTCCCCTGCGATTTTTTCAACGCAAGTAATCGCTTCTGCTGTTGCTACGTGTGCTAGTGCAGGACCTGCAACTATATCTCCGATAGCATAAATACCAGCTACATTGGTTCTATAAAATTCATCGACTTTCACTAAACCTCTTTCGGTCGCAATGCCCATTGCCTCCAATCCGATATTCTCGGTATTAGGGCTTACACCTGCTGCTGAAAGCACCACATCACATTTGATGGTCACGGCTTTTCCAGTCTTTCTATTTTTGGCAGTCACTACACATCCAGTTCCTTTCGTATCAACAGTTTCTACCGCTGTATTTCCAAGAACCTTAATTCCTTTTTTCTTATAAATTCTGCCTAAAGCTTTAGAAACATCTTTATCTTCTCTTGGCACTAAACCTTGTTCCATAAACTCTACGACGGTGACTTCTGTACCAATAGAATGGTAGAAGTAAGCAAATTCAACACCGATAGCTCCCGCTCCGACAATCACCATACTTTTAGGCTGTTTTGCCAAACTCATGGCCTTTCGGTATTCAATAATTTTTTCGCCATCAATAGGCAAATTTGGTAACTCCTTAGCTCTACCTCCTGTGGCTAAAATTATGTGTTTAGCTTCGTAAGTAGTTGCTTTTCCCTTTGCATCAGTTACTTCTACTTTTTTGCCTCTACTTAGTTTACCAAAACCTTCTAAAACAGTTACCTTGTTCTTTTTCAATAAAAAAGTAACGCCTTTGCTCATGCCGTCCGCTACACTTCTGCTTCTTTTAACCATCCCGGCAAAATCAGCTTTAGGAGAAGAGACTTTGATACCATAATCTTCCGCATGGTTGATGTATTCGAATACTTGAGCACTTTTCAAAAGTGCTTTGGTTGGGATACAGCCCCAATTTAGACAAATACCTCCTAAAGATTCTTTTTCAACTACAGCTACTTTCATCCCTAATTGAGAAGCTCGGATTGCTGCTGGATAACCTCCTGGACCTGTACCAATTACAATTAAATCAAAATTCATTTTTCTATAGCATTTATTTAAACAATGGGGTGGAATACTTTATTAAAAATTAAAAATTTTATATTCAAAATTTTCGATTTTAAAAAGTAATTTTGTGCATCTTATTTTTACAAATAAAAGTACTTCCTTAAAAATTCGCAAATATAGGTAGAAACCCCTAAAACGTGGCTAGAATAGTAGAATTTTATCTATTAATCTGCTCGTTTTTTAAATCTCTCTTCATATTCTAAAAGATTCCTACCATTTACTTAGTCCCTTCCTCCGTTTAAATATTTTTTTTATTTAAAATTAAATAAATTATTAATATGTAATTTATTTTATATATATTTGCGTAAGTTTTCTCATAGTATGTTTGTTTATTTTAGTTGTTGATTCCTGCATCTTTGTCCCTCATAAGTTGCAGGAATTTTTTTGTCCCATTATCATGCTTATCCTAATGAAGTATTTACCTTATGTCACTATTTTAATTTTCTTCTTATTCTGGTTTAGTTGTACGCCTAAAACTAGTGTACTTACCCAACCTACCTCCAATTTTTACCAAGAACAAATCAAACAATGGCAAGCAAATAGAGCCAAAGAAATAACTGCCTCCGATGGCTGGTTGTCTTTGATTGGTCTTTTTTGGTTAAGAGAAGGAGAGAGTACTTTCGGTAAAAGCAAATTGAATACCATCGTTTTTCCAAAGGGGACACCTAATTATATAGGTAGATTCATATTGGAAAATGATAGTGTGCACATGAAAGTTGATGAATTGGTGAATGTAAAGATAGGGGAGGCCACTCCTAAAATGACCTATCTGCAAGCTGATAAAAATGGTGCACCCACTATTGCTACCTTGGATAATTTGAGTTGGTATTTATTGCAACGAGAAAATCGATTTGGTATTCGATTGAGAGATGCTAAAAATTCAGCTATTAAAAAATTTAAGGGTATTGACCATTTTCCAATTTCCCAAGATTGGCAAGTTCCAGCTACCTTAAGGTTAGCTAAAAACAAAAAAAGTATAACGCTTAGGAATGTTGTAGATATGGATGTGCAAATGAAATTGGAAGGCTATTTAGTATTTGAAATAGGTGAGGTAACTTATGAATTGGAGGCTTTGGATGGGGGTGAGGATAGCTATTTTGTTATTTTTGCGGATGAAACTACAGGCGTAGAGACTTATGGCGCTGGTAGATATTTATATGTGCCGAGAACAGACGATGCTGGAAATACTTTAATTGATTTCAATAAAGCCCATAATCCTCCTTGTGTTTTTACTGATTTCGCTACTTGTCCTTTGCCTTCGACTACCAATACTTTAGAAGTAAGTATAATGGCAGGGGAGAAGAACTATTCTAAGAAATAGATTTTTGTGTTTTGTGATGAGGTGAATAAGGTTGATGAGGTGAATAAGGTTGATGGGGTTGGGAAATTAATTAGAATATTTATATGTAGTTGATTTTTAATAATTCGTAGGTTTGAACTTGATACTTGCACTTGACACTTGCACTTGACACTTGCACTTGACACTTTCTCTATAATACTGCCTATATTAGTTAGCCAATGACTTCGAGATTTTTTAAAAAAAACGGCTTTCAATTATTTAAATATGCCGTTTACCTTTCTGTTTTTACCAATGTTTTTTTATTCTTACGTAAAGATATTGCTGCTGCTGCACATAGGTTTGGTGGTGATTTTTCAGTCACTCAAATATTTGAAGCATACACCAATACCATAGACACTGCTGCTTGGGTGGTGCTTTTGATTCTTTTCGAATTAGAGACTTATGTTATTCCAAAAGATAAATTATCCTATCGATTATCCTTGTTTTTTAGAGTGATTACTATTGGGTGTTTCATGGTTATTTTTAGTTCTTTTTTAGGCTATGTTGAGGGCTTGAAGTGGCTACAAAACTATGAAAAAGCATCTATTAACACCCTTTGTGAAGCGGTAGGGCAATCTTGGATGGTTGAATTAGATGAATTTAAAATAATTGAGGAAGAGAACTGTGATAAATTAGCCAAAGGAACGAAATTCTATTTACATAATACAAAATCAGTCTATACCGATAATCATTTTTTAAATGAAACCAATTGGTTGGCAAGTATCAATGTAATAAATTCTTTGTCTTGGTTATTGATTGTTTTTTTGTTGGAGTTAGATTTACGGTTAAAGCGTCATATTAATCCGAGGTTGACTTTTTATTTGAAAAATTTTTTATACCTAACCTTGCTTTTTTGTGCGGTATATTGGGGTGTTTACGGGGATTTCCTTGAATTTTGGGATGCCTTCCTTTGGATTGTCGCTTTCGTCTTTATAGAATTGAATATATTGAACTGGGGGAAGGATTAAGTATGAAGAAAAATATCCGTGTTCCTTCGCTAATCCGTGTTTTGTAATCTCTACCACGGATTAGTGAAGGACCACAGATATTTGACTTGGACAACTAAAATTTTTAATCAGCTTTGTAAGCGTATACTGCAATTTGCTTAATTTTCCAAAAAGTGTGTCGAAATGAGCAATCGTAAAAGATTAAATCAAAAATCCCTTCAAACAGACTGCTTGAAGGGATTTTTGAATATGGAAATCAAATGACAACCAATTTCATTACTTCTAAATATTAGCTTTAAACTATTGGGTTCTTCGCTGAATTTCATCTCTAATCTTAGCAGCTTCTCTATAATCCTCCTTATCTAAGACGGATTTTAATAGTTCTTCTAAGTCTTCCGTACTTCTATCTGTTAAATCAACTATTTTGGCGGCTCTTTTTCTCTTCTTCTTGGTTGGAGCAGTGGCTCCCTCTTCATCTGCATCTTCCAAAATTACACCCGCAGCATCTAAAATAAATTCATAGGTATAAATAGGACATTCAAAGCGGACAGCCATTGCTAAGGCATCTGAAGTTCTAGAATCTATTTCTAAAACTTCTCCATCTTTCTCACATATCAATCTTGCATAGAAAATACCATCCAATAGATTATTAATAACTATTTCTTTTAAATTGATATTAAAAGTGTCCATAGAATTTCTGAACAAATCATGTGTCAATGGTCGACTTGGGGTCATCCTTTCCATTGCAACTGCAATTGCTTGTGCTTCAAAGCCACCAATCACTATAGGTAGTCTTCTCACTCCATCTTGCTCACCTAATACGACTGCATAGTTGTGAGAGTGTGTTACACTATGTGAGAGGGCTACTATATCCAGTTCAATTTTTTTCATAAAATCTTTTGTTTGTCTATTTTGCCTACACTAATACGATGTTTCTAACACTTTGATAACAAAAAAAGATGGCAAATATAAAACTTTTTTAAATACTAAAAATATCTATTTGTTTTTACTCCATTTAAATTTGAATGATTCAAAATTTATGAAAAATAGAAGTCGAAATTATAACTGGAGGAGTTTAGCCCGACGTTTAAGAGATTAGCAATAAAATGTGTAGTTAGTTATTTACTTAATCCTTAAATTAAAAATACAATAATATTTGAAAATCCCAAAAATTAAAAAGCTGAATTTTCTGAAAAAATATTTTGTTGGTGTATGTTTAATCTTCCAAATTTCTAACGGACGGCAAATTTACAAATTCTCTTTTTAATGGACAATAGCCAAAAATGGGCTATAATTTTTAATATTTTGAGGTTTTTCGAGTAGTCTTTAACATGCTTTAATTTGTATCCTCCTTTAATGTTTAATAAACTTCTTAGAAATGATTAATTGAAAAACCGCTTTTTAAAACCTCTGGTCATCCTGTAGCTCAGAAAAAAAATCGCTTGACTTTGGCATGGGCACGATTGGATTTTGATTTAACCACAGGAGAAGTTTTGATTGAAGAAATTCAAACGGATTGGATTAGGGAGGTGGATAGTATGGTTAACCGTTTTAAGGATAAGTATAAGAAAAGAGAGAAAGAAAAAATTAGAGATTGTTGGTTGAGGCATTATGCGGATACCTCCTTACATAATTTAAAGACCTATCAAAACTATATGGCTGTTTATAAGAAAACATGGTCGGAAGCCATCATGTCTGCTACTTTCGATTTTTGTGTTACTAAGTTAGGTATTCGAAATATCTATTTTCATACCTATGAATCAGGAAAGATGTTAAAAGATTGTTGTCCACCAAGAAGTTTATATGCGAAGTTGCCAAAGAAATTTGGTTTTGTAAAAACTAAACCAGCACCAAAATTTATTCAGGCGGATAAGAAAATTAAGAAGAAGATTCGAAAGCACGATTTTTGGTGGTGGAAATTGGTTTTGTAGGATGATGTATGGGGTAATAAAAATCACCATGATGGAAGGCATCATGGTGATTTCTTTATATCTTTTTTAATGATGAACGATGAACGATGAACGATGAACTATGAATTCGTTAGATTGGAAATGATAAGGTAATGAGACTGTTCAAAAAGTATGTCAAAATCAAAAAAACTATTTTAAAGTAATTGATTGTCAATACTTTATGAAATTGAATTTAAGCTTGACGCTTGAACCCGCCTGCTTGAAGGAACGAGTGGGCAGGTTTGAACTTTCTAATAAATCGATACCTTTCCTATTTACCCAATTCATCGTTTGCCCTCCCATCCACTCGTGGTTCTCTCGCTTGAAAGTCCACAGGACTTTCACCCTACGGGGTCGCTCGTTTATCATTCATCGTTTCTACGCAACTGGCTTTCCTCCGTCAAGGATATCCTGCCATTTTTGCAATTGTTCCCATTTTCCTTCGGCAGCTAATTGTGCTTGGTCACCCCAAGTTGTTGGGTCATGCGAGGCAAATCTTGCACCAGCTTCGCTCAATATTTCTTTGACTCTTTCTTTATCTGTTCCTGCCAATTGAGAATAATTAGTAATACCTGCTGTATTTAAGATTTCCGCAATCTTTGGTCCAATCCCTTCGATTTTTGTCAAATCTTGTGGTTCCTTGGACTTTTCAGCTTCCATTTTTCGCAATTCTTTTTTCAATATCTTTCCAGTTGCACTCATTGGCAATGCATCTAGAAACTCTATCTGCCTAGGATATTTATAAGCAGCTAAATTCCCTTTAGTGTAGGCGATTAATTCTGCTGGCGTAGCCGAGGCACCATCTGCTAATACGACATAGGCTTTAATTTCTTCGCCCATTTTGGGGTCTGGAATTCCTGTTACAGCCACTAAAGAGACCGCTTCGTGCTTGATTATTACTTCCTCTACTTCTCTTGGGTAGACATTTAAGCCACCTCTGATAATCATATCTTTCGTTCTATCTACGATGTAATACCGACCTTTTTCATCCTTTACGGCTACATCACCTGAGTGTAACCAGCCATCTGTAATGGTTTTTGCATTGGCTTCTGGTCTTTTATAATAGCCTTTCATTACGTTATGTCCACGATACCATAATTCGCCTTTTTCCCCAACTGGCACCTCATTTCCTTCATCATCTACTAGTTTAACTTCAACTCCCCAAACTGGACGACCGATACTTCCAGGGACTCTTTCTTCGCCCATATGGTTAAAGGTTACAATAGGAGAACCCTCTGACATTCCATATCCTTCTAAAATTTCTACTTTAAATCTATTTTCAAAATCATGTAAAACTTGAACAGGTAAGGAAGCGCCTCCTGCCATACAAACTCTTAAATTATTAGAAATTTTGGCATAATCGAATTTTTCTTCTTTATAATTCACCAAACCCCAATACATCGTAGGTACCCCTGCAAAAATGGTAATTTCATGTTTTTGCATTAAACCGAATACTGCCTCCGCATCAAATCGAGGTAGTAATACAGAAGAGGCTCCTCTATATATCCCGGCATTCATACAACAGGTCATCGCAAAAATATGAAAGAGAGGTAAGACTATTAATATGTTGTCATCTTTAGTAATATTACCCAAGTCAGCTGAGCCTATACAATTTAACATCAAATTAGAATGCGATAATTCTGCTCCTTTTGGGCGTCCAGTTGTTCCTGAAGTATATATAATTACTGCGGTATCATTTGGGTCTGTTTGAACGGTTTCGCAAACAGGCGATTGTCCTGCCATCAAAGAACCTAAGGTTGCTGTTCCTGCAATAGAAGAAGGCATTTCAGGCTTTGGCATTATCATAAAGAAATGTTCACAATCAGGTGCTTCATTAAATCCTGCATGTCCCATTTGCCCCATCGGTAAATCAGCATTTCCTACAAAACAGAAATAAGCTTTTGCGTCACTATCTTGCAAATGATAAGCTATTTCGTCTTTTTTCAATAAAACACTCAAAGGGACAACCGTCGCACCCGCTTTTAGAATACCAAAATAGATAATTGGGAAATAAGGTAAATTAAAAGAACTTAAAGCTACTTTGTCACCAGGCTGAATGCCTTTAGCTCTTAAACCATTAGCCACTTGATTGGCAGCACCATTAATTTGGGCAAAATTAAGCGTTGTATCCATAAAGGTAAAAGCCGCTTTTGTTGGATGTTGGCGTGCGCTATTTTCTAAGATTACAGAAAGATTTAACATACGTTGAGTTGAATTTTATAAAAATTATATTATTAAATTGTCTTATGTTTACGAAGTATTTTTTTAAATGTCCGTAATAAATTAGGGATAATTTTAAAAAATCCAAATATAATATCTTTGGTGGTAAAAATCGAAATTTAAACTTAATTTAGCCGCTATGAATTGCCGTTTTCTTATAATTTATGCCTTGGCGTTTTCTTTATGCCTTTCTTGTCAGTACGAAAATGCTATTAATTCAGGTATTCCCGCTCAATCAAATGCTGATTATTTTCCAACGGATGTAAAGTGGGGATATATCAATCAATCAGGTAAAGTAGAAATACGTCCTGATTTTGACGATAATAGAAATTTTCATGAAGGTTTAGCTGCTGTGAGAAAAGGCGATAAGTGGGGATATATTGATAAAGAAGGTGTCGTTAAAATTCCTTTGACCTATAAAAGTGTATGGGGATATGAAGCTGGTTTAGCAAGGGTCCAAACTTTTGACAATAAAATGGGATTTATAGATACTCAAGGTAATTGGGTGATTGAACCAGTTTTTGAGGAAGTGTCTGAATTTTCAGATGATAGAGCAGTCTTTAGAAAAGGTATTAATTATGGCTTTATTGACAGACAGGGTCAACCCATTATTCCTGCTAAATATCAAAGAACGTATGCATTCAAAAATGGATTGGCAAAAGTGAAATTGGATAATAAATATGGCTTGATTAATCAGGATGGGGCAATTATTATTCCCATAAATTACAAAAGAGTAGGTGACCTTTCGGAAAATTTGATTCGCGTAAAGACTGATAAGGGGTTTCAATATGTGAGTGAAAGTGGACAGCCAAAATTTACGACTATATTTCAGAATTGTACGGATTTTGTTGATGGATTTGCTGCTGCAAAAGTAAAGGGCAAGTATGGCTTGATAAATGCTAAAGGAGAATTTGTTATTACTCCAATTTATAACCAATTATTTTCTGCGAACGATAATAATTGGATTGCTGAAGTGGATGGAAAATTTAGTTTAATAACCACTGAAGGTGAAGTACTAACTTCTAGAACGTATGACCAAATTGATACTTATTCTGAAGGTATTGCAGGCTATAGAATTGGTTACCTATATGGTTTTTTAGATAAAGAAGGAAAAGAGTTAACGCCAGCTCAATACGGCTTAATCTGGAGTTTTCAAGAAGGTATGTCTAGAGCTGCTTTTCGGGAAGGCATCGGATTTATTGACAAAAAAGGAAATTTGGCTATAGCTCCTGATTTTATGGATGTACGTGACTTTTCAGAAGGTTTGGCTCGGGTGCAGCTGAGAGAATGGTATTGAGGATATGGAGGGATAGATGTGGCTTTGGTGGTTACCTATGTTAAGTCCTTACGGGACTGTGCTTTGGGGTGTGGCTTTGGTGGTTACCTATGTTAAGTCCCTACGGGACTGTTTGGTTAGGGGGGATTGGATAAATTGATTCTTTTTAAAACATTAGAGCGAACGAAAAGTCGTTTTTATAAGGCAAAATAAATTAATAAAGTGGTCATTTTGAGGAAATATTTTTTTCCTAGACAAGGCATGAACCCGTACGGGTGAACCGCATAGCGGACGGGATGCTAGTAAAAAAGAGGAACTCATAAATGGCTAATTAATTATTTTACTTTGCCTAATATGTAATCGACTGATAAAAATTGATGACTATTGCTATCGACATGAAATATTGGTTTGAAGATGCAATCTTCAAACATCGACTACCATTTTTTCAAAGGTTTATATATTACGATTTTGACTTTTCGTTCGCCCTATAAAACATTATAATCTATTGAAAAACAGCGCATTAATTTTACAAAATTTACAGATTGATTATTTGCCGGGTGGTGCTATGGAAGTTCCTGAAGGAGATTTATTAATCCCATTGGCCAACCAATTGATGAGTCAATTTTCAGAAGTGATTGCAACGGTAGATTGGCACCCTGCTAATCATATTAGCTTCGCAGGAAACCACCCTTGGCGACATATTGGTCAAACTATTCCCATTGATGGAAGAGAACAGGAATTATTGCCATTCCATTGTGTAGCAGGTTCGTTTGGTGCACTTTTTCATCCTACTTTAAATAAGGAAAAAATTACCCATAAAGTAGAACTCGGCACTGCTCATAATGTAGACGATTATAGCGCTTTTTATGATGCTGGAGAAAATAAGGATACTCAACTTTTCAACTATCTTCAGTCTAAAAATATTGAACAACTTTTTATAATGGGACTTCCTCTAGAAAAAGCCATTAAAAATACGGTCTTAGATGCAATAAATTTAGATGTTAAAACATTTGTCATTCAAGATGCCTGTAAAGCATGGAAAGAAGAAGTTGCCAAAAAAATATGGAAAGAATTAAAGAATGCAGGAGCAATCATTTTACCATCAGAAAAAATTATTTAGTGGCTAATGGTTAGCGGTTAATTTAGAACACGCCCCATAAGGCACTCGACCTAGAACCAGCCCCAAAAGCAAGACCTACAAACATCCGATTTATCGGAGTAAAAAAATCATGCTTGCCCATCCGCTATGCGGTTCTCTCGCTTAAATGTCCACAGGACATTTACCCTTTGGGTTCGCTCGCGTTCATCCTGTAATAAAAAAAATGCGACCATGCATGGAGGGTGGATGCATAGCCGCGCCTTCTTCACTTTAAACCTATACACATGATTACCTTTTTATGGGGTTTTTGTGAGGGAGCAGCTTGCAATGTGATTTTTAAACTCAGAAGGAATTTAATAAAATGCCACCTGAAAGATGCCCCAAGGTATTGTGAAAGATTTGTAAGTAAATCTTTTTGAGATTAGTACCTTTGGCTCAAAACTAGGAGTATATCTTGGATTTACAAATTTTTTTTTAGTAAAATATTGATAATTTATGGCATTTTATTTTAAAATAAAGATTTTAGATTGATTTGATGTATAAAATTAGACCTTCTGCATAACTAGATGAATATCAAATCTTTATCAGTCATAAATGAATATTCACTGAAGCAACAATAAACTATGAAATACCCAGTAACAAAAAGAGGAGAAACCGTAGATAATTACCACGGTACAAAAATAGCGGACCCTTATCGTTGGTTGGAAGATGATACAGCACCTGAGGTAGAGGCTTGGGTCAAAGCTCAAAATGCGGTAACACGAGAATATTTATCGAAAATTCCATATCGCGATAAAATTGTTGATAGATATAGTGAATTATTTGATTTTACAAAAATGTATAGTCCTTTAAAAGCAGGGGATTATTACTTTTATTATAAAAATGAAGGGCTGCAAAATCAGGCGATAATTTATCAAAAGAAAGGAAAAAACGGAGAAGAAAAGGTATTTATTGACCCCAATAAATTATCAGCACAAGGAACCGTAGCCATTACCATTTTAGGCTGTTCTAAAGACCATAAATACCTAGCCTATGCTCAATCTAAAGCTGGGTCTGATTGGCAAGAAATCCATGTAATGGAAATTGAATCGGGCAAAAAATTGCCTGATGTAATAGAATGGGTGAAATTTTCTGGTGCATCTTGGTACAAAAACGGCTTCTTTTATAGTCGATTTCCACCTGCAAAAGATGGAGAAGAATTAAGTGGCAAAAACGTTTATCATTCCGTTTACTATCATCAATTAGGCGATGACCAAATAAAGGATAAGCTGATTTATAAAAATGAGGAGCAGGGAGAGCCAAACCACTATTGTAGTGTAACGGAAGATGATAGATATTTGATAATGTATGCGGCTTTAGGGACGCATGGCTATGAATTGTTTTATAAAGATTTAAGCGAACTAAATAGCTCCTTCATTAAATTATTTTCAGGCTATGAGCATAAAAATAATGTGGTACTTCATGCTAATGGAAAGTTATTGGTGCATACAGACGTTGATGCACCAAAATATCGCTTAGTAGAAATTGATTTAACCAATCCTGCACCAGAAAATTGGAAGGAAATTATTCCTGAATCAACGCATTTATTACAAAGTGTAACAAAAGGAGGAGGAAAGTTATTCGCTGAATATTTACAAAATGCCACGAGTAGAATTTTTCAATATGATTCGAATGGACATTTTGAAAAAGAGGTCACCTTACCTGGTCTGGGTTCTGTAATTGGATTTTCTGGTAAAGCAAAGGATAAGGAAATTTTCTATTCTTTTACTTCCTTCGTGTATCCTGGGAGTATATTTTTGTACAATGTTGAAACAGGAGCATCCAAACCATTTTTTGAAATGGATTTAACTTTTGATTCAACACAATTTGTAGAAAAGCAAGTCTTCTATAAAAGTAAAGATGGAACAGAGGTGTCCATGTTTTTGGTTCATCAAAAAGATTTAATTTTAGATGGAAATAATCCCACTTTCCTTTATGGTTATGGTGGATTTAATGTAAATCTAACTCCTAGTTTTAGTGCGTCAAGATTTGTTTTACTAGAAAATGGAGGCGTTTATGCGATGCCAAATCTGAGAGGTGGAGGTGAATATGGAGAGGACTGGCATCAGGGAGGAATGCTACATAATAAGCAGAATGTTTTTGATGACTTTATCGCTGCAGCAGAGTTTTTAATTGAAAAGAAGTATACCCAATCTTCTAAATTAGCTATTGCCGGAGGGTCCAATGGAGGGTTGTTGGTTGGCGCTTGTATGACTCAGCGACCTAATTTATTTGCTGTAGCTTTTCCCGCTGTTGGTGTTTTGGATATGTTGCGTTATCATAAATTTACCATTGGTTATGCTTGGGCAGTAGAATATGGTTCAAGTGATGAATTGGAACATTTTGATAATTTGATAAAATATTCTCCTTTGCATAATTTGAAAGAAGGGGTAACTTATCCTTCGACAATGGTCACCACAGGAGACCATGATGATAGGGTAGTGCCAGCTCATTCCTTTAAATTTGCTGCGGAATTACAACATACTCACGAAGGAGACAATCCTGTGCTGATTAGGATAGCTACAAATGCTGGACATGGTGCTGGAAAACCGACCTCAAAGATAATTGAAGAACAAGCCGACCAATGGGCGTTTTTCTTTTACAACACAAATTCTACCGTAAAATATTAGGATAAACCTTGTTAATAATTAACTTAGCGATTTTGAGATACTGAGCTTGTGTGAAAAATTAAAAGAAATATTAAGTAAATGGACAAGAAATCTAAGGAACATCTTAAAAACTTAGACCAAAAATTGGTGGCCTTACTGCATGATTTAAAGAATTATAGTGATGCTAAGTTGAATGAACAACCTAAAGAAAATGCGTGGTCTGTTTTGCAAATAATGCAGCACTTAATTAAAGCAGAAGCTGGGGCTATTGCCTACGTACAAAAGAAACTGAGTTTTGAACCTGCCTTAGAAACAGCAGGGGTCAAATCAAGTTTTAATTCAATTATGCTTAATATCGCTTTATCTAGTCCATTTAAAGTAAATGCACCAGAACAAATCAGTGGAGATAATCTATTGACTAACCTGACCTTTTGGGACGTTGCGAAACAATGGAAACAACAAAGAAAGGAGCTAAAAACTTATTTGGAAGGACTTCCTTCAGAGTTATATGCTAAGGATGTGTATAAGCACCCAATGACTGGTAAAATGACTTTGGCAAATATGCTTTCTTTTTTTAATAC
>CALLVC010000283.1 GCA_938010785.1 uncultured Saprospiraceae bacterium | reverse complement strand
TGTCTGTATTGGAATACTTTATCTCTACTCACGGTGCGAGAAAAGGTTTGGCCGATACGGCATTGAAAACAGCCGATGCGGGTTACTTAACCAGAAGATTGGTGGACGTTGCTCAAGACGTAGTTGTCAAAGAAGAAGATTGTGAAACGTTAAGAGGTATCGATACATTGGCATTGAAGGAGAATGAAAAAATCATTCAATCTTTAGCGGATAGAATCGAAGGCCGATATACTTTGCATGAGATCAAGCACCCTGTAACGGATGAAGTGATCTTGAATGCAGCGGACTATATCACTAGAGATACTGCGAAGTACATTGATGATGAAGGTATCGAAATGGTAACAATCCGTTCGGTATTGACATGTAGTGTTAAGCGTGGTGTTTGTAGAAAGTGTTACGGTAAAAACTTAGCAACTGGTCGAATCGCAGAAATGGGAGACGCAGTTGGTATTATCGCAGCTCAATCTATTGGTGAGCCGGGTACACAGTTGACCTTACGTACATTCCACGTAGGGGGTACGGCATCCGTTTCGAAGACAGAGTCTAGCTTATTATCTAAGTTTGACGGTGTGATCGAATTCGATAGTATGCGTATGACTGAATACGTGGATGACGAAGGGAACAAATCTAATGTTGTATTGTCTAGAACAGGTGAAATTAGAATTGTTGACCCAAAGACTAAGCGTCAGTATTCTTCTCACTTTATCACTTATGGATCTACGATTCATGTAGAAGATGGACAAACGATTAAGAAAGGAGATAAGATTTCTGAATGGGATCCATTTAATAACGTGATTATCTCTGAATTCTCAGGTATCGTTAGATATGACTCTATTATAGAAGGAAAGACTTTCCGTTCTGAGAGTGATATCCAAACAGGTTTCTCTGAAAAAGTAATTATAGAATCTAAGAATAAGCGAGTTATTCCAACGATGAAGATTATCTCTTCAGCAGGGGAAGAACTAAGAAGTTATAACTTACCAGTAGGTGCTTATATCTCTATCGAAGACGGTGGTGCTGTAAAAGCGGGTGCTAGAATCGTAAAGATTCCAAGACAATTAGGTAAGATTCAGGATATTACGGGTGGTTTGCCACGGGTAACAGAGTTGTTCGAGGCGAGAAATCCATCTAATCCTGCAGTAACTTCTGAGATTGACGGTGTTGTTGCGTTTGGTAAGATCAAGCGTGGTAACAGAGAAATCATCGTTACTTCTAAGGACGAGCAAAGAAGAAAGTACTTAGTAGGTTTATCTAAGCATATCTTAGTTCAAGAAGGTGACTTCGTAAGAGCAGGTACGCAATTATCTGATGGTTCTACGGCACCAAGAGATATCTTACAGATTAAAGGACCTTTCGCAGTACAGTATTACTTAGTAAACGGAGTACAAGAAGTATATCGTTCTCAAGGTATTACTATTAACGATAAGCACATTGAGGTTATCGTTAGACAGATGATGCGTAGAGTTCAAATCGAAGATGCAGGTGATACGACTTTCTTAGAAGGAGAAGCAGTTGAAAAATATGATTTCTTAGCACAAAATGATTGGATTTTTGATAAGAAATTTATCACGAATAGCGGAGATTCTTCTAAATTACGTCCAGGTCAATTAGTGACTTTACGTCAAATTAGAGAAGAAAACTCTTACTTGAAGCGTAATGACCGTTCTATCTGTAAATTTAGAGATGCGGTTCCTGCAACTTCTAGTCCTTTATTACAAGGTATCACTAAGTCATCTCTTGGGGTGGCAAGTTGGATTTCTGCGGCATCGTTCCAGGAAACAACGAAGGTACTAAGTACTGCTGCCATCGGTGCGAAGCGAGACTTCTTAGAAGGCTTGAAAGAAAACGTTATCGTTGGTAAGAAAATACCTGCCGGTACAGGTATGAAACATTACAAAGACTTGTGGGTTACGACCAAAGAGCAACATGAAGCGCAGCAAGCTCGTGCCGCACAGTTTGAAGATATCGAAGAGTATCAGTAGAGACGGTTCACGGTAGTCGGTTTACGGTCTACGGTTAGCTTTCGATTTATTGATATTTTTTAGAAAAAATTAAGGCATCTCCTTTTGGGGATGCCTTTTTTGTTGTGTGTTTACCAAAATTTTGTAAAAAAACACAAATTGTTTGTTTTTAGGTGTTCTTTTTTATAGTTTTGTTTTGAAAATTCCTAGATGACTTTTTATCAGCTAAATGAAATAATTTCTCCTTCTGATAAAGTATAATGCCAAATACTCCAAATAAAATACGACTTTTTAGAATGGTTCATTATCAAAATATTCCTTATATATTGTTACATGGAATGGTAAATGATGCCGATGACCCAAATTACATTTCTATAGGTGATTCAAAACTGATTAATCAAAGAAAAAAGTTTTTGATAGACAATAAACGGTATGATAATTTAGGCGCATATATTCCTTTTTATTTTAGCGGGCACACTCCAATGTTGTTAAATATAAAGACTGGTCATCGAGGTATTACTAAGAGAGAACAAGATGAAATTGTATCTCTGAACAAGTTAGCCATATTCTATATGATTTGAATGGAGCTTATTTATCTGGTTTAGAACAGATGACTATTCGTCCGTTTGAAAATATTGAGTTACAATATAATCAAATGTCTACTATTAGTGACTATGTTCATAAAGAGTTAAGTATAGAAAAGGTTACTCAACTCAAAAATTTAATAAAATTAATTACAGGATTCCAGTCGGCTTTATCTATTGAAACTTTAGCTACAGTTGATTTTATTTTAAAAGATAAGCCTAATGCTTCTTTAGCTGAAGTTAATACGGCTATTCAACAATGGAATTCTAGAAAGAAAAATTTGTTTAAGCCAGCACATATTGAGGTGGCTTATCGACATTTATTAGAGTATAGGAATAGTGTAGATTTGTAATCTACATTTAATTTAATAAATATATATCTCCAACCTACCGATACCGCAATATAGGCCGAGTCAAACAAGTAGGCCCACCACCACCTTTCACACTAATTTCCAAACCTTCATACTCAAACACCTGACAACCAGCTGCTTCCAAGCGATCTTTAGTAATAGGATTGCCTTTGACCATGACACATTTTCGAGGAGCAATCGCCAATACATTACAACCCATAGATTCAAATTCTTCTTCTGGGACTTCTACTAAATTGTACCCACGTTTAATTAATTCATTTCTAAATCGGACAGGCATTAGGGGAGAGTAGACTACCGCCAAATCTTTATCTACAGGACTAAATATAGACATCAAATGAAAAACATCTGAAGTGCCTTTATAATGAGGTAAATCAACTTGGATGACTTTTACGCCCATTGGTTCGAGCAACATACTTAATTGATTGAACCCTTCGTCATTGCTGCGATAGCCATGTGCAACCGCAAGAGTATCTTCATCCAACCATGCTACATCTCCTCCTTCAATATTCCCTGGTGCATTGATGCGGCCTAATATTTTGATGCCGGCTTCTTCGAATGCTATTTTAGAAGCTTCTGGTTCGGTGATGCGTTGTCCTTTCCCCATGTTGCAAAGAATCATTCCACCATCAGTAGAAATAGAGGCATCTCTACAATACATAGAATCCATTCCGACATTATAATCGACGGGTAAATAATGAATCGTCGTTTTTTGATTTTCTAATAATTGAATGAATTTATCATATTCTGTGATGGCTTTACTTAGGTCTGGTTTACCCAAATAATTAAGGTCTTCCCAATTGGTATCAACCGTAAAATCATCCATAAAAGCATCACTTACTTTTTTGATAAAAATGGATTCTAATATACCGTATTCTGAATGAGCGGTTAGATTCGCATGATTTTTGGGCCTTCCAGCTACTTGTGCTTCGTTATACTCGGTAAAGCCACTTTCTCTAAATTCCTCAAAAGCATCGTTTAACCTTAAGTAAGCTAACATATCATGGGTTAAAAAGGCATTCTCTTCTTTAAACCCATTTTTTTGAGCATTCTTAAGTGCTTCGAATCCATCGGCTGTTTTTTCTAATACCGAATAAATACAAGCCAAATGGAAATAAATCTCTCCATCTTTTGGGTCTTGTTTTTGGGCTTTTAGAAAATCTTCTAATGCTTCTTCTAATTGATATTCTTTGAGTTTGATTAAACCACTTTTTTTGAATTTATTGTCTCTCGGTATGTATCGTTCTTGTTTTTGTTGACGCTGTAACGTCGGGCGAGTTTGCGTTTGTCTACCACTAGGTTTTCGACTACCTCTGTGGAGCAATACATTGGAATATATGACTCTACCTCCTCCTCGTAAATCCAATAAAACCTGCCCTAAGATATTTACCTTAGAGGTCAAAATATATCGGATTTGCCGATTATTTTCTATAACGGAAAAATAATGATTCGTCCCCTTAATAGATGATTTTTTAGACACAACTTGCCCATTGGCAGTCACGGTCTCCAATCCCGTATAATCGTTGTGAAACTCTATGATGGTTCGGCCGACGCTTAATTTTTTATAATACATACTTAGTAATTTTCAATTTACACTCCTTATTTTCAATTTTCAAATGAGCTTCTGCTATTTTGATAATTTATAGCATCAAGGAAAAGGACTAATGACCAATAATCAATAATCAATAATCAACCTACCGCTTAATCCATACATAAAAAGGTATTCCAGCCATCAATACTAAAAAGCCCCAAAATACAATTTCCTCACCAGACCCTACAACTGCCCACATGGAAAATACAAAAGCCAAACTCCCCCAAATCCAACTCCATTTTTTACCTGACCGAAGGGCAAATAAAAGGTGGGTCGCGGTAGAAAAAAGATAAGGAACTAAACAAGTCAAAGTGGCTAATAAAATCATGAATTCAAAAGCTGAAATCAAACTTTCATTGTAATTCATAAGCATTAACCCTGAAATTAATATACTCGAAAAAGCGATACCTGTTGCAGGACTATTTCTTTTATTTAATTTACCAAATAGAGCAGGAAACAAACCATCTTTGGCAGCAGCTAATGGAATTTGCCCCTGCATCATAATCCACCCATTTAAAGCTCCAAAAACAGAAATGACAATACCTAAAGCGACCCAATTACGAGCAGATTCTCCCCAAATAACTACAGCAGCATCGGCAAAAGGTGCTTGGGAGTTAGCCAAGGTTTCTGGTGGAATAATACCCATGACCGCTATCGACCCAAGTATGTAGACTACTGTAGCTATCCAAGTGCCTAATATAGTTGCTCTGGGTATAGTTACACTCGGATTTTCTACATTATCCGCTGGAATGGTAGCGGACTCTATGCCTAAATAGGCGAATAAGGTTAGGGTAGTGGTGGCAGTAATTGCTGCAAAATTGCTTTCTCCGCTGAGATTAAAGGGTTCAAAGTGAGCCATTTCTATAAAGAACATCCCAACAATAGAGATTAGTATTAATGGAAAAAGCTTTAAAATTGTTGTTATTAATTGTACCCAACTTGCTTCTTTTACCCCTCGACTATTGATGTAGGTTAATAACCAAATGGCTGCCAATCCTGTTGCTGCTGCTGCGAAAGGGGAAGTATTTAAAATAGGGAAAAAGATGGACAAATAACTCAACATGGTTACCGTAATCGCTGCATTCGTACAGCAAATGGAAATCCAATAGCCCCAAGCAACTAAGAACGCTGGAAAATCTCCAAAGCCTTGTTTCGTGAAGGTATAAGGCCCACCTGTTTGAGGAAAACGCTTACTTAATCCAGAAAATACTTTAGCTAATACGATTCCACCCAAAGCAGAAACTATCCAGCCTATAATGCTAATGCCGCCATAGGGAGCAAGGGAAGCAGGCAGGAGAAAAATCCCTGACCCAATCATATTCCCTATAACTAATGAAGTCGTCGCCCAAAGGCCAATTTTGCTATTTGTACTGGTGGTCGTCAATTTTTTTGTCAAATATAAAAGAATGCATGGAAAGGAAGGCAAGAGCAGCTGTTTTAATAAGGGTTTTCTTATAAAAATGCTTAA
Source organism: uncultured Saprospiraceae bacterium (assembly GCA_938010785.1). Taxonomy (GTDB): domain Bacteria; phylum Bacteroidota; class Bacteroidia; order Chitinophagales; family Saprospiraceae; genus JAFMDF01. Next base: position 11,966 of record CALLVC010000283.1, on the reverse strand, counting down.
CTATACGTTCCCAATCCCGATTTTCATCGGGACCGTATCGAACGGCAAAATTTGTAACATTTACTCGGATGTTCCATTTTTATAAGAAAACCCTTCTGTTTTAATTTAACGGCAAGACCATTGCCTGCATTTTACTTTGTTTTGCTGCCTGAAACTGAACCATTACTTCTGAAATGGTTTGTTCGATTGGCGTATATTGGAAATTGAAAGCAACAATTGATTTTTGATTATCATAATGATGGCTTCCTAATGCACTTTGGACAGACTCTCGTGTAATCGTAGGTGCTTTACCTGTAATTTTTGATAAAACCCAAATTAATCGCCATCCAATACTTGCCAAAAAGGCATTGATTTTTAAATAAGGCGGGTTTACCCCTGCTTTTTCACTGATTAAATTGAATACTTTTCTAAACGGTATATTTTCTGCATTGAGAATAAATCTTTCTGCTGTTATATTCGATTCCATTAGTTGGATGGCTAATTTAGCTACATCTCTAACATCTACAAAGCCATTGCTACCCCCTGAATAAAAAGGAAAACCCTTACCATACAAATTAAAAATTTCGGTGCTGCCTGAATTCCAGAATCCGCTGCCCAAAATCACAGAAGGGTTAAGGATTGCAGCATTTAGACCTTCTGCTATTCCTCGCCATACTTGCATTTCTGCGGCGTATTTGCTTTTTGCGTAATTAGAATTTTGTTTGCCGTCTTGCCATTTTGTTTTTTCGCTGATGGGGTTGTCAAATTGTTCTCTGCCAACGGCGGCAATCGAACTGATATGTACTAGTTTTTTGGTTTTGTAGAATAGACAGGTGTTTACGATGTTTTGAGTGCCTAATTCGTTGATAGCGAACATTTTATCCGCTTGACTTGGGTCAAAAGAAATCATCGCTGCTACATGATAAACTTGGTCCACATCTGCGAGGACATCTTCTAAAAAAGCTACATCTAAAATATCGCCTTCTACCCATTCGATTTGATTTTCGATACTTTTTACCAAATCCATTGGGCTGTTAGCCCGTTTCATTGCACGGATGTTTTTATACCCTTGATGGACTAAATACCTTAAGATATAAGACCCTAAAAAACCTGTTCCTCCTGTGACGAATATTTGTTGCTGCATTTTTTGATATAGAAGATTGTATTATTCTTTTTTACAACTAGAATAGAGAGTAGATACATTGACCAGATAAAAGCAAAATATTTAACTTTTAAAGCCCAAAATATTCCAATATGTTTATAAGCAAGTCTCTTTTCTCTCAATGCAATGGTCTCTACTCTCTTTTCTCATAATGTAAATAAACAAAGAAAAAGTCTAATGGTTATCTATCTTTGCGTTTTCAAAAGGGTTTTCTTATAAAAATGAAGCATCCGAGTAAATATTGATTTATTGGGACATCGAGTCCCAATAAATCAAAAAAGAGGATTTAAAGAGGGAGCTAAAATTGATTTTTACAAATTTTGCCGTTCGATACGGTCCCGATGAAAATCGGGATTGGGAACGCCTAATTAAGTATTTTATAAGAAAACCCTAGCGTTTTCAACTAACTTTTATGAAAAATCTTCGAGCAGTCTTATTATTATTTTTAGCGAATACCATTTCTGCTATTGCACAAGGCATTAGTATGATTGCCGTGCCTTGGTATTTTGCTTTGAATAACGAAATGGGATTGTTTGCTTTGATTTTCTTATTGACTACTTTTATTTCTATTTTTTGGGGCCCTTATGGAGGAACTTTGATTGATAAGTATAATCGGAAACGTATTTTTTTAGGGCTTTGTGTTATCACTGGTGCTTTATTATTCGTAGTGAGTGGCTTAGGATTTTATCAGGGGGAATTATCTTCATTATGGGTTGGGTCGGTTTTTACAATTACTTTTTTGAATTACAACCTTCATTTTCCCGCCGTTTATGCCTTTGCGCAGGAGATTGTTTCGCAGAATTATTATGGTAAAATCTCTTCCTATTTAGAAGTGCAGCATCAAATTACAACGATTACAGCGGGTGCATTGGCGGCTATTCTGTTGGAAGGAACGATGTCAGGGGAAATCAATTTATTTGGATTTATATTTCAGACGGATTGGCAGGTGGAACCGTGGAAAATTTATGAAATCTTTCTGATGGATGCTAGTACTTATGTGGTGGCATTTGGTATTATTGCTTTGATAAAGTATGAGTCATTAGTAACCAGAGAGCGAGAAAGCGGTAGTATATTTTCTCAGTTTAAAGTTGGTTGGGATTATCTAAAAGGAGAACGAGGGATTACTATTTTTGGAATCGCCTCTTTTTCTGTTTTTGTCTGTATGTTGATTGGACATTTTTATTTATTTCCCGCTTTTGTTAAAAATAGATTAGTGGAAAGCGGTGATGTTTATGCCGCTGGAGATATGTATTATGCCTTCGGAGCTATTTTTGCAGGTTTAGCCATCCGTCGATTATTTAGTCGGATGCCTATTTATTGGTCGGTGATTATTATGACCTTGGTCTGTGCAGCTGTGTTTTTTACTTTAGGTTTTTCAAAGAGTTTACCTGTTTATTACGGTATGATGCTTTTTTTAGGGGTGACCAATGCAGGTATTCGGATTCAACGAATTACCTATTTATTAGAAAAAGTGCCCAATCAGGTTTACGGTCGAACAGGGAGTATTTTCTTTTTATCGAATATTTTTTTTAGAATAATTTTCCTTTCGCTCTTTTCTATACCCTTTTTTACTACTGGGGATAATATCATCTATGGGATGTTGATTTTTGGCGTGTTTTTATTGATTACAACGGTTGTTTTGGTTTTTTATCGAAAGGAATTTTAATGGGTAGTAAAGCCTTCAGGCTTTCCCGTCAAAGGACTTTAGGCCTAAAAAAACTATTTAGGAAAACCGACCTGAAGGTCGGAGACAGGAAAGCCTAAAGACTTTTCTACCAGATTTTAATGCGCAATCAAAGTATCAATTACCGCCCCCGCTGGCATTGCAAATTGAGCTTGGTCCGCAGGAGTCGTACTTAACTCAATATCAGTAAAAACTCTAGTATATCTTTGTTCTCCTAATTCTCCATCTGCATACTTATAACCTTTCATACTATTTGGAACCAATAAACCATTTACCTCTTTCCAATCATCAAAAATTAAAGCATTATACTTGTCTCCTGGTTCTCCTTGGAAATAGGTGACAGTGTAAAGAAGTAAATACATTTGATGAGTCTCTGCGTCAAAGTGAGCGATATAATAATCGTCTGGCGCATCTCCAACACCTGCGTTATAGCTGATTTTTACAGCATCATATAGTTTACCATCCATTTCTTTTTGTGGTAACACTTCATAGTTGATACCTGGGTCTGTCATTACAAAAGGGAAGGCATGAAAATACCAATATAGGTTGTGATAGAATCGAGGAGAACCTTTTCCAAAAGCTTCTTTATTGGGTGTAATCCATACTTCTTTACCATCAAATCCAATAGTGTACGCGTCTTGTTTTAGTAAAACTTTTCTAGTTTTTAAATCTATGAATTGCCTTTCTGGTTGTTCATTGCGCTCAATAGTATATGCCCAAGTTTGCATTTTTTGCCATTGCTCCATTCCGCCATGTGCTTCGATACCTGCGGCTAGGGCTTTAGGCAGTTGTACTTTTACTATTTCTTTTGTCGTGTCAGTTACCGTTTTTTCAACTTGCTGGCAAGCGCCAAATACTAATAAAAGACTACTTAATAGTAAGATGTTAAACGTTTTATTGGTAAGCATTTTAGTTGATTTTGTAAAAAGAGGTAAAAGTATAGGCTTTTTATTAATTAAACGGTTTTCTAAGCGACAACCTATTATTTTGAAAAAGTAAAACCCGTTAGATATTGAATTATCTAACGGGTTTTACGCTTTATTTTTAGCACTAGTGAAGTAGGCAGTAAGCAGTTGACAGTTTGCAGTTGGTACATTTACTTAATAATGATCCCTTAGTCTAATTAAAAACTATCAATTGTTTCATTCTTGAACCACTAGCATTACTACTAGAATAGAGGTACTTAATCGGTTAGAAAGTACGATATACTTAAAACGGGATAAATTTTTAAAATCACTCTTTTGTCCTGTTCACAGTATATTTAGCTTTTAAAAGCCCCAAATATTCCTGTATACTTAGAATCAAGTCTCTACTCTCTAATCTCTACTCTCTACTCTCTAATCTCTAATATTAGTTTTTTACCAAAAAGACTTTTTTAGTAATAACTTCTTCGTTCGTCCGCATGGTCAACCAATAGGCTCCACCTTGTATAAATTCGCTATCTAAAACAACTTGATAGGCTCCTTTGTTTCTTTCTCCCTGTCGTTCTATTACTTTGACTAACTTACCTGTTATATCATATAAACCAATCCATAATTTACTAGGCTTCGCCAATTGATAATTGATGATAGCTTGGTGATTAAATGGATTAGGATGTACGGATAAAGTATTATTTGCAATAGTATTCGTAACACCTAATTTTAATTGACTAGGTGGGACTTCTTCTTGAAAGGGACTCGGATTACAGCTTTCGATTCTTGCTAAAAAATCACTACCTGGTAAGGCATGAAACCCATCTTGTAATAGGATAGTCTTATCTGCATAAAACCGAACAACAGAGCCACTTTTGACAATACCTGATGAATAGATTTCGTCGCTAACTCTATAATCACCTGAAACTATCTCATTATTTGGATTCATGGTCAAATTTTCAGTACAAGCATTATCATCGACAACGGTAATAAAAACTGTATCTGAAGCGCAAAGATTAGCCGTATCACAAACTTGATAAACAATCCTGTCTAAGCCTATAAAATTTATCGCAGGATCATAACTAATCGAATCCCCTTTTATTACTGCTGCTGTTCCATTAGTCGGTGACTCCGAAATAGTCGTTACTAAAAAATCTCCTACGCCATTTGGGTCGCTATCATTCAATTGTACATTAACGAAATTATTAGTGCTATTCTTAAATACTTCTAAATAATCAGCCATTGCCGTAGGGCCTTCATTAAAATCGTTAATGGTAATAAAAACTGTATCTGAGGCACAAAGATTAACTGAGTTACAAACCTGATAAACAATCCTATCAGTGCCTATAAAACCCATCGTAGGGTTATAATTAATTGAATCTCCATTTACTACTGTTGCTGTTCCATTAGTCGGTCCTTCCAAAATAGTTGTTACTAGAAAATCTCCTGTTTCATTCGGGTCGCTATCATTTAATTGTACATTAACAAAATTATTAATGCTATTTCTATTTATTTCTAAATAATCCGCCATTGTTATAAGCTCCTTAGTATAGAGGGTGAAATCTATATTTGTTGGTTGTTTTACAATGACATTACTCGTTACAGTTCCATTGCTAACTTGTGCTTGATTAATAGCCGATAATCCAAGGTTGGTTAATTGAATATCGTCAATATACCACCCATCGTTGGATACACTGTAGTCGTAACGCAGTTGAAATCGAATCTTCGCCATTTGATTAGCATAAGCAGATAAATCTACCTTCGTTTCTATCCAACCATTAGAGTTGGCTACAAATGCTGGACGATTGCCATAATAGAGCGTTGCATTATATCCATTTTGAGTCATGTTATCTCCTAGATCTGTCCATGTTGACCCATTGTCTGTAGAAATTTCAAGGAAACCACCATCCCAACCAAATACCTCCCCACTGCTATAGGTCCCAGACTCTATATCATAACTATGTTGGAAAATTAATTCCGTTTGGTCCGTAATCCCATAAGCATCAGTCGTTACTAGATTCGTAACACTTTCAGATGGATTGCTAGCACAATGATAGGCATTGCTAGCAGAGGCAAAATTGTTAGATTGTAGTGCCCAAGTTGCACTACCACTATCTGTAATAACTTCCCAATTAGCTGTGCCGCTTTCTAAATCATCTTCTATGGAGGTCGGAACACTTGCTAGGTCTTCTTTGACTTTTGCTACTAAAGTTCTTGTGGTAGACTCACCTATTGCTAGACTAGTTGCAGGCCAAGTAATCGTTTGACCATTGGCTTGACCATCATCGGAAGCAGAGATAAATTCTAAGTTCTCTGGTAAAAAGTCGGTAAAAACTAAATCATTCAGCACAGTCGATTGTTCGTTAGTAGCAGTTAAGCTATACGTAATAGGTTCTCCTAATTGAGCAGTTTCTTTGTCGGATGTTTTTTCAAAAGTAACGGTGAAATAAGATGGTAAATCAAAAGCTTCTACACCATCTGATTTATTCCCTGTACTTCCTTGGTCTGCGCTATAGCCTAAACCTCTTCTGGCAAATGTTTCCCAAATTAATAGCGAATTTGCACCACCATTTAAAATAGAATCTGCTTTTAAAATGCCATCTCTTCCATCTACAAAGCCAGGATTACATGGTTGCAATTTCAAGCCTTCTAAGACTAAAGCCATTGTTTTATTATTGCCACCTGTCCCATTATATAAATCTGCATCCCAGCCGTATTTGTCAATCATTGCCCAAGTTAAATCCCATAGCATCGTAGCCCATACTGAACCAACACCGTGTGGGACAGAAATATTACTTTCTGGCAAAGTTCCATAAGTCATTGGATTCACTGACATATCTGTACTGTAAGGATAGGGGCGAATTCCACCACCATCTGCATCTTGACCAAATAACCAAGTTCCCATTGGTCTGGATTGAGTGGCTACATCTCCCGCTTGAATGGTCATAACCATTCCATACCAATCTGACCAACCTTCTCCCATTTGTTCTTGATTGTTCAAACAGCTGGAATTACTTGGTCCACCTGCCAAACGGATAGAAATACCATGACCATATTCGTGTACGATTACGCCGTTGTCAAAATCTCCATCTCTACCACTACAAACATACATTTGCATTCGTGGGTTACTCCCGTCTCCTGGCGTTGCCATATTTGCATTACAAGTACCCGAACCATCTTGTGCTTCTGCATAGACGTAGTCCCCTCCATTTCCCTGAGCGGTATAATTTTCTTCTTGGAAATTACCAGATGCTTCGTCAAAACCATAGTTGAACCAGACGTCATGGATGATATTACTCCAATAAAATAAATTAGTAATTGCGGCTGGTTTATTATCTGCTGGATTACCCGCTAAATTTAATGGACTGTTGAACTCCAAGTTCGCTCCACCATCTACTCGGTCACTATCTCCATTTGCCGCACTATTCGTATTGTCACTATCATCGTAAGCATCTACATTATTTCCTCTGGTAGTCGTATAATTGGTCGCACCTATTTGGTGCCAACCATTCGGAGAGGCAGTAGGATTGGCTAACCAAGGACTTACTTCTATCGAACGGCTTCCATGATTAGGACTTTCAACAGGAATTGGGTAAACGTTATAACTATTATTTACTTGTATTTTTTCGGCATTTTCTGCCGCTTTATGATTGGATAATATATTTTCTAATCTAGCATTAGTGGTATTCGGGTGATGGTGCGTATGGTCGTGGTCAAAACTACAAGAAATAGTTAGATTGATTTCTTTTTCTATTGCACCCGTAGTTGCGTTTACCAAGAAATTTTTGTATTCCCCATCTTCTCTCTCGTCTATAAACACACTCCAAGCTAATTGTAAGTCTTGTGCTTCATCTTCAAAGAATACTAACTTTAATGGAATAGTTCTATTAGAAATACCTGACTCACTAATGGTTGTTGGTTTAGAAGGAGCTGTATCATCTGCCTCTAATATAATAACTTCGGTTTGACTAAGGGGATAGTTTTGCGAAATGGCTAATCTTGCTAGAGCTTCTAGTGCTGCCACCTGAAAACGCTGTTTTATATTTCTTTTTTCTAAACCTCTAAGGAAATTTAAATCGGCTGCAAATACTTCATTGTCTTTAAGGTGTACAGAGGCGGTCGCACCATAAACACCAATTTGATTGACTGTTTGTTGATAATAGATATGTGTAATGCCATTGGAAGTATAATGGTCCGTTACAATTGGGTTATCTATATCGGTTTCTCCATAACTTAAATCTTCGGCTAATAAAGTCAGTTCCTCATTGGCTAGCGCCAAATTAGCATCTTGAGAAAACGAAGTTGCTACAAAAGTGAAAAAAATACTTAATACGGTTAATAGGCGTCTAATACTCATCATCTTTTTGGATGTGGTGAATTTAATATTAATCGATGGTATAGCAAGAAATAGTAGGGGCTTACTTAAAATAATATAGCGAATGCCTTATTTAATTGGATAGTCTTTATTGTGGTATGTACAATAATACAAGCACGATGTAAAATTGGTACTACAAATATTGTTTTTTTATCAATTTATAGCAATTTTTTCCCTATTCTTTTTATAGAAATCCTTGTTTTTTTCTACTTTACGCGGGCTTATTACGTTTTTTGTATGTCACAAATGAATAATTGAAAGGATTTTCTGTGTCTTTTTTGTGAAAAGTTCTACTCGTTTCTTCCCATTTACCCAAATCTATGGTTGGAAAAAAAGTATCTCCTTCAAAATTGGAATGAACTTCTGTTAAAATCATCGTATCTGCTATTTCCATTGCTTGCTCATAAATAGCGGCTCCTCCTAAAATACATATCCGATGAGCTCCATCTTTTTTGGCTATCTTTATAGCCGATTCTAAAGAATGAGCAATTTTTCCATTGGTGGGGACGTAGTCCTTATTTCTAGTAATAATGACGAATTGTCTGCCTGGTCCAAAAACTTCATTTCCTTGTGCAGATTCATAAGATTTTCGACCCGTTATAAGGTAAGCACCTGCGATAGTTTTTAGAAAAAAACGTAAATCTGCGGGTAAATGCCACACTAATTTGTTTTCTTTTCCAATTACTTGGTTGTCAGACTTGGCTGATACGATTATTATGTGCATATTGCAGGTATATTTGGTGATTTGATTCCAAAATTTCGGTCTCCTCATTAAAACCTACTATTACTACCTCCTAATTCCAGTACCCATTCCTTTCAAATTTTAATACTTTTTTAACAAGCTAGTTCTTTCTATTACTTTATTGCTAAAATAAAGTAAATGAAATTATACTAGAATTGTTTTGTCTTTACATACGAATGAAATAGGTCTTTGAAGATTATTTTTCTTCACAACAACTAATTCATTTTTTCGTACTCATAATAACGACTAAACAATATCGTCCCAACCTGCCCGATTGACGCAGTAAGGGTGGACTTTATTATTTCGTCGTTACAAATACTAATTTTCTAACTCTAAATTCATAATATTTAACAAAAATCATGAGGAACTTTTTTAAGAACTTTTGTTGTTTAGCTGCTTTAACAGGAATTTTATTTGCTTGTAATCCAGCAGAGCCTATCGCTCAAATTGCTACTGGAAATTCAGCATTAGAAGCGAATTTCAAAGGCGAGGGTACGGCTTTTTATACGATTGATGGCAAATCTGGTCAATTATCGTACATGATTAATTACGGCGAAGATGCAGGTAATTGGAGAAGATTTGGTAATCCTTATCGGTCTACAGGAGCTACAAAATTACATTTCAAAGCAACAGAGCGAAGCATCGGTACTTCTTTTTATATCTTAAATGGCGGTACAGGTCAAATGAGCTATATGCTTGATTATGGCGAAGGTGCAGGTACTTGGACAGGTTTTGGTAATCCATTGAAAACGGTTACGATTACTGAATTCGAAGTAAATGCTACTGTTGATGGAATGGTCTTTTATGCCTACGATGGTGTTGCTAAGCAGCTCTATTTTATGCAAGACTTCGGCGAGCAAGCTGGTGCATGGCTTCCTTTCGGAAAGGATGACAACAAGTAATTAGTCAATACTATTTAATGAAAAAGCGACTTAGGCATCATGCTCTAAGTCGCTTTTTTGTTTGCTTCTATGGAATAATCACCCGACAATCTCGCCCAAAACACCCAAGGTCCGCCTTCGTCAATAACTCCCCATGCCATAATTGACAAGCTTCATTATTAAAGTGACTTAAAATACCTTCGTATTCTTCTAGGGTACTAGGTAATTTTTCACTAGCTAGCTTTTCTATACTTACCTTTTCGATTTGCTGAAACTGTTGAGCAATCGTCTCCAATTGTTTTATTTTTTGCGCGTAAGAGTCGTACAGTCCAGCCTCTAAACTCGATAAGCTATCTTTATTCGGATAACGAAGCGCTAGATTAGCTATCGCTTTTTGTTGAATTTCGCCAAAGCATTTTCGATATTTTAGCTGCTGATTTTTTAAGGCAAATAAAGCTGTTCGTCGTTCGTCGTCAATGGATTGCTGAATGATGCCAATTTGTTTGCTTGCTTCTTCTCGGCAGCCTTGGCAAAGTAGATATTGTTTTTGCAAAGCAGTCAATTTTTCCATTCGCTTTTGTTTGTCTCCAACTGGTGGAACATTAAAAACTTGTGGTTGAAAATTAGCTTCTATTTGATTGATTTGTTCTCTTATTTTATAAAATAAATCGCCTTCAATTTGAGGAACATTGGCTGCTATTCGTCGATAGGTTTCTAGCTGTTTTAAGTAGCCATATAATTGGGTAGGCGGGACCCTTTCTAAATCTGTTTTAACTAAGGTGGCTAAATGATTAGGTACTTCTCCTATTTCTTTTAATTGCTGGTCTTGGAATAAAATATTATCCACCAACTTAAAAAACTTATAGTAGGAGATTTCATAATTATCTTTGAAATAGGCAACATGTTCTGAATGCTTGTCCAATCTTTTTAATTCTTTTTTGTAGGCACTTTGCAGTTCATAATGCTGTTGTGCGATGCGCATAATTAATTCGTCATCTGCTTGTCCTTTATCTCTGGTTCGGGCATAATTTTCACAGTTTCGCTTCAAATCAATGGCTTCTCTCAATAGACTTAAAAAGCCTTCTTCGGCTTGGTATTGGTGACCATCTTTGCGAAATTCTTGCAAATTATAAAGTCGCTTGTCTAAATACTTTTGCGAAATTTCTACATTTAATTTGTGGGCTTCTGGTAGAGAATAGGCTGATTTATAGCGCAATACCACCAAATATGGATGTTTGTTGAAGCGAGAAGACCTATTTGGGCGGTCTCTCAATTGTGCTTCTGTGACCGTTTCTAAATTGGCTAAATCTGACCACATATTTCCTTTAAAAGTTTTGACCAAAGGCTGGAAATCCCATTTGACTTGGTAAATGGAGGCAGAGTGCAACCGATATTCAAAATCTTCATTGCCCGCTAAAATAGGAACCGTAAATTCAGAAACGATTTCTCCTCTGTATTTATCCTCAAAAAATGCTTGTGCTTTACGCATAACGCCTGCAATACCAGGGTTATCGAAAATCTTATCTCCTAATATTTTATTGACACTAGAAGATATTTGATAAGCGACTTCTAGTAATTGATTCTTTTTAATAGCCTCGATTTTTGCGGTTGCCTCTAAGCCTCTACCGTTGAGTTCTTCGTCGGTGATTCTATCTATAATTTTTCCTTGATTTCTGGGAACTTGGAAAGACTTTGAATTATGAATATCGAAGGCATAAAGTGGAAAATCAATCATATTATCCTCCTGCTTTGGGTTAGGCAATTGTAAGGAAAAATACAAGGATTCTAAAACATCAAAATTGCGAACACCTGTTTGTTTGCGTTGCTCTTTTGTTAAGTTTTCGGGCTTAAATAATTCTAAGGTTTTATCCTCATTTAATAGGTAAACTGCGACCGAATTGTAGTGATATTCTGGTGAAAATTGCTCTTTGCTGCTCCATTCGCCCACAGGGGCCGCATGGATGCCAATATTTTGAGCAATCACAAAAAATGGACTAACTAATTGAATTAGAAAGATAAACAGATAACGATTGTTTTGCATAGACTAATTATTGCTTTGGTGTTGGTCTATAAAACGAAAAAAAAGGCTGGAGTTGCATTTGGAGAGGAGATTATTTTTAAAAAAGCTTTTGGACAAAATAGTAAGGAACGGGTGCCGCCAGCGGCATGAGAAATAATGGTGTCGCCTGTACGGGCTAACCAACACTACATTTTTATGATGTCTGTTATGGT
>CALLVC010000282.1 GCA_938010785.1 uncultured Saprospiraceae bacterium | reverse complement strand
CAATTCATTGAAGTAATTAGCTCTAGGGTCCATAATTTAAAAGATGTGACGGTTCGTATTCCTCGTAATAAACTAGTCGTAATTACAGGAATTAGTGGGAGTGGAAAATCTTCTCTAGCTTTTGACACTATTTATGCAGAAGGACAACGTCGATACATGGAGACCTTTTCTGCTTATGCTCGCCAGTTTATCGGAGAAATGGAACGACCTGATGTAGAAAAGATTCTTGGCCTAAGTCCAGTTATTTCGATTGAACAAAAAACAGTTGGTCGAAGTCCCCGCTCTACCGTTGGAACGATTACAGAAGTCTATGATTTTCTCCGTTTGCTTTATGCTCGAATTGGGGAGGCCCATTCTTATAAGACGGGCAAAAAAATGGTTAAATATACCGAGGAACAAATCTTAGAACATATTTATGCCCATTTCGCTGGTAAAAAAGTGCTGATTTTAGCACCTGTGGTCAGAGGTAGAAAAGGACATTATAGAGAACTATTTGACTATACTAGAAAACAAGGATATGCCAAAGTTAGAGTCGATGGAGATATTTTGGATATAGAGCCTCGGATGCAGGTTGACCGTTATAAAGTTCACGATATCGAAGTGGTTATTGACCGCCTCAAAGTAACCGAAGAACGCCGAGAAAGATTGGTAGAATCCCTTAAAGTAGGCATGAAATTAGGCAATGGTCTGATTATCCTCATGGATAGTGATACGAAGGAAGTCTATCCATATAGTCGTCATTTAATGGATGCCGATTCTGGTATTTCCTATGAAGAGCCTTCTCCAAACACCTTTTCTTTTAATTCTCCTTATGGCTATTGCCCCCATTGTAAAGGACTTGGTAAAGTTGATAAAGTTGATTTAGAAAAAGTCATTCCTGATAAATCAAAATCTATTGATGAGCAAGGAATTGTTCCTTTCGGAGAGGTACGAGATACCATGAATTTTAAGCAACTTAAAGCAATTGCAAAAAAATATAAATTCACTTTTGCTACGCCTATTAAAGATATTCCAGAAGCTGCGCTAAATTCAATCTTGTATGGTGGTGATGATACCATACAAGTCAATCTCCGTTATGGTAAAAAAGACCACAGTTATGACTTAGCATTTGATGGTTTAGTGAAGATGCTAAGTCGATGGTATGCAGATACCTCTTCAGAAAAAATCAGGCGCTGGGCTGAAGAATTTATGGTTGTAGACAAATGCCCTGAGTGTAATGGGCAAAGACTTAAAAAAGAATCGCTTCATTTTAAAATAAAAGACAAAAATATCTCCGATGTCTCGGAAATGGACCTCGTGCCATTAAGCATCTGGCTAGAAGGCATTGAAAATAATTTGTCTGAGCGACAAAGCATCATAGCAAAGGATATCCTAAAAGAATTGCGGCTTCGACTTGGCTTTTTACTACATGTTGGTTTGACTTATCTGTCTTTAAATCGTCCTGCTCGAACGCTATCTGGGGGAGAAGCCCAACGGATTCGATTAGCCACTCAAATTGGGTCTCAATTGACGGGTGTCACTTATATTTTGGATGAGCCTAGTATTGGTTTACACCAAAGAGATAATCAAAAATTAATTGAAGCATTAAGAGAATTGGCGGAAATTGGTAATTCTGTTTTGGTCGTAGAACATGATAAAGATATCATGTTAGCTTCTGATTATTTGATTGATTTAGGTCCGGGCGCAGGGAAGTTTGGCGGTGAGTTAGTAGGAGAAGGTATCCCTAAAGATTTCATTAAAAATAAGACGATTACTGCAGAATATCTGAATAATGTTCGACAGATAGCAATTCCTAAGGAACGTAGAAAAGGTACAGGTGAAAAAATAGTCCTTAAAGGTGCTACGGGTAATAATCTAAAAAATGTAGACCTAACTATTCCGTTGGGTACTTTTTGCTGTATAACGGGTGTCTCTGGTAGTGGTAAATCTACTTTAATCAACGAGACCCTCTACCCTATCCTAAGACAGCATTTTTACAAAAGTAGAAAAAGACCACTAGCCTATAAATCTTTTAAAGGCTTAGAACATTTAGACAAGGTGATTGAAATCGACCAATCGCCTATCGGTCGGACACCTCGGTCGAATCCTGCTACGTATACAGGGGTTTTTACAGAAATTAGAAAATTATTTACCAAACACCCAGAGTCTTTAATCAGAGGCTATAAAGCAGGCCGTTTTTCTTTTAATGTCAAAGGGGGGCGTTGTGAAACGTGCCAAGGAGCAGGTAAAAGAGTCATTGAAATGAACTTCTTGCCTGATGTTCAAGTGGAATGCGAAACTTGCTTAGGCAGACGCTATAACCGGGAAACACTGGAGGTATTATATAAAGGAAAGTCTATTTCTGATGTGTTGGATATGACCGTTGATGAAGCAGTCGTTTTCTTTGAAAATATTCCTAAGATTTATCGCAAGATGAAAACCTTGCAAGAGGTTGGATTAGGCTATATTTCTTTAGGTCAACAAGCGACCACATTATCTGGTGGAGAAGCGCAAAGAGTCAAATTATCAGAAGAATTATCCAAAAGAGCGACTGGAAAAACATTGTATATTTTGGATGAACCAACGACTGGTTTGCACTTTCAAGATATTGAACATCTGCTAACTGTTTTAAACAGACTAGTAGATAAAGGAAATACAATTGTGGTGATTGAACATAATATGGATGTGATTAAAGTAGCAGACCATATTGTAGATATTGGCCCTGAAGGTGGCAGCGGTGGAGGAACAGTTGTTTGTGTGGGTACGCCTGAAAAAGTGGCTAAGCATAAGGATAGCCATACGGGGCGGTTTTTGAAGGAAGAGTTGGCGTTATACAAGTAATTTTGTCATAGCTAATTAATGCGTTTTTTGAACCACAAAGCGCACAAAGTACACAAAAGAGATTCACAAAAGAGATTCACAAAAGTTATGATTTTTCTTTTGTAATCTTTATGGTTCAAAATAAATTTATCAAAAAAATCGTAGCTTGAATATTATAAATAAAAAAACCCTTCAGGCAATACAACTTGAAGGGCTTTTTTATTAAAATATTTGCTATTAAAACTCCGCATTCCCCGGCGTACGTGGAAAAGGAATCACATCTCGGATATTTGCCATTCCTGTAATGAAGAGAATAATTCGCTCAAAACCTAAACCAAATCCAGCGTGCGGCGCACCACCAAATTTCCGCAAGTCTAAATACCACTGTAATTCATCTTCGTGCACATTCATTTCTTGCATCCGCTTACGCAATTTATCCAATCGCTCTTCTCTTTGAGAACCACCAATTACCTCACCAATACCTGGGAATAAAACGTCCATAGCGGCTACCGTTTTTTCATCCTCATTCATCCGCATATAAAATGCTTTGATGTCTTTTGGATAATCTCTTACGATAACTGGTTTTTTGAAATGCTTTTCTACCAACCATCTTTCATGCTCCGCTTGTAAATCAATACCCCAATCTACAGGGAATTCAAATTTACCTTTTTTATAAGGTTTAGAACGCTTTAAGATATCAATGGCTTCAGTATAAGTAATTCTAGCGAAATCGTTTTCAATGACAAATTTTAAGGTATCAATCAAACTCATCGGTCTACGCAATTCCTTCTTCATATTCTTCTCCATATCCTGAATTCGCTTATCTAAGAAAGCTAAATCATCAGGATAATTTTCTAAGATATAACGGATGATGTACTTAGAAAAATCTTCTGCCAAATCCATATCCTCGTAGATGTCCGCAAAAGCAACTTCTGGTTCTATCATCCAAAACTCTGCTAAGTGCCGAGACGTATTTGAGTTTTCGGCTCTAAACGTTGGCCCGAACGTATAAACCTTTCCTAAAGCTAGTGCGCCAATTTCGGCTTGCAATTGCCCTGAAACGGTCATATTGGTCGCCTTCCCAAAAAAATCTTGGCTATAATCCACCGTGCCATCTTCAGCAGTAGGCGCCTTATTGGGTTCAAAAGTGGTTACATGGAACATCTCTCCCGCTCCTTCGGCATCACTTCCTGTAATAATTGGCGTGTGTAAATAATAATAGCCGTTGTCATTAAAATATTTATTGATTGCAAAAGCTACTCCATGACGAATTCGGAACACTGCACTAAACGTATTCGTCCGCATTCTAAAATGTGCCTTTTCTCTTAGAAATTCCATTGTTTGCTTCTTAGGCTGCAATGGATAAACAGATAAATCATTATCTCCTAATATCTCTACACTATTGGCTACTAATTCTACTGTTTGTCCCTTTCCTTGAGATTCGACCAACTCCCCCGTTGCCGCGATACAAGCATGAAATCCAATTCGCTTAACTGTCTCTTCGTCAATCTTTTCCTCATCAATGACTACTTGTAAAGTATTAAAAGTAGACCCATCATTTAAGGCAACAAACCTATTATTACGGAAGGCACGAACCCACCCTTTTACGGTAACTATATCTCCAACTTTTGGAGCTTTTAAAACATCAACAATTTCTGTGCGCTTAGCCATGATATAATTAATGGTAATGAAAAGATAAATTGGTTTTTAGTACCTTTCTTTTTCTAATCAGTCCCGATTTTTATCGGAATCTATAAAAAGAAAGCTAAAACATGATGACCAACTTATTTTTTCATGGTTATTTAGTATTATTTTTTGAAGGTGCGAAATTAACCAGAATCCTCTGCTTTTTCAAGTATTGAGAATTTTACTATCTAAAACTTAGCTTTTTAGCTCGTTTTTATATTAATCGAAGTGATTGAATAAAAGTTCCTTCTAGCAGCATTAAATATAAAAGGGCTAAACGTTTGATACATTTAGCCCCTCTTTTAGCATAAATATTTTAATATTAAACGGTCACACCATTTGCCCGCACTCTCTCAAAGATATCAGGTCTAATGTTTAGTAATTCCCCTAATCTTAAAAAGGCTTTTTTCCATGCTTCATTTGCAAATGCTAACTCTCCTTTGTGGAAGCGTTTTAGCAAGGAAAAGTAATAATTTTGACTTTTCCAGATATCTAAATCTAAATTCATCTTTTCTAATGTCTCTAATATCTCTACTAAAGATTTCACCTGACTTTCGGGTACGCCGGCATACTCTAATTTCTGAACCTCATAAAAAATTCTTTCCCCCGCAGCTAATTTCAGCGTCTGTGGATGAGTAATCTTCAACTTCCACTTTGTCAGTTCTTTTGCCAACCTTTTTAATTCTCGAATATTTAATATTGTCGAATCAAAAAATTGATGTAAATCTGTATTGACAACGTGCTTTAAGGCACTTTTATAAACATCAGGAATTGGAATATCGCTATTCCTCATTCCCATTATTAATTGATAGTTGTCGTTATAAATTTCTCTAAAATCCTTTTCTATCTGTGCTAAACTCTTTTTATTAATCTCTTGAAAAATCTGTCGCTTTTCATCTCTAAATAGATGCCAGATAGAAAATTTCTCTGATGGGAAATAGGTTTGCATCAATCCTATTACTCTGCCTAAGTCTGTCGCTCTAAACCCTTTCAATAGTTTTTCTCTAGCCTCTCTAAATAATGCACCAGGCATTTTTACGGATAAATTTCCAATAATATTTTGCTGCCCTAAATATAAAACCGCAAAACTAAATGCTTTTTTAGAATGTGTAATTTTGGATTTCACAGTCGTCCGACCAACTACAAAGCGATAGTTTCCTGCTATAATCCTATCGAAGGATTCATTCTCTATTTTATAATTAAACAAGGATAATTCTTCTGGATCTGGTGCAAATAAAGATGCACAGGCATAATGCATTGCTACTCTTTCTAAATCTAATCTAGTAGGGAGTACTACTTCTTTATAACTTGTTGCTCCATTTTCAAAAACATTACTTGGCACTTGCTCTAAACGCTTTAGAAACTCCGGATGTAAGTGAACACCAGAAACTTGTTTAGCATAGGCAATTGCTCTTAAAGCATATTGTAAAACTTGATTCGTTTCTAAACCAGAGATTTCATCAAAAAACCATGCACAACTTGTGAACATCAAAATAGCATTTCGCTGCATTTCTAATAATCGAAATACTTTAGATACTTCATGTTCATTGAGTTGCCTTATGGCATATTTTTCTAAAAATGCATTTATTGATTCATCTGATCTGTTCAAGATAACTTCAATGTAATCATTTCGAGCATCCCAAGGCGATTTAATTAAATCCGCTGCTTCTTCCTCATAGATTGGAATTAATTCATCCCTCAGCCAATCTAATAATTCTCTTAAAGGCTTCCTCCACGCTTGACTCCATCCATTTCCTGCATCTGCCCGACATCCACAATTAGACCGCCATCTTTCTACTCCGTGCACACAACTCCAAGAACTATTTTCATGAATCGCTGCTTCGTATTTTGGAGGAAACTTTTCTAAATATTCACTGTAATTGGTGATAATAGCTAAGTTATTTTCTTCTATATGATTCAAGCAAAATGCTAGAGCCATTTCTCCATGTGAATGATGATGACCATAACTTTCCCCATCGGTGGCTACATTGACCAGTTGCGGTTCATCATTATCATCAAAGGTGCTCAATAAGCGATTGGCAAAATCTTTCCCATTATTTAAAATACCTTTAAAAGCTACATCTTGCGCAATATTCCCATCATAGAAAAATAGAGCAATTGTATTACCTGAAGGCAATTTGCATAAGTAAGGTCTTCTTGGGTCGATGCTCGCATGTGATAATTCATGCCAATGCTCCTCCCCTATTTTTCGGATAGCTTTCCCTTGACGAGGTGCTAAAATGGTATATTTTATACCGTGCTTTGCTAACGTTTCTAGGCTCTCAGTATTAGCAGCTGTTTCTGCTAACCACATTCCTGTTGGTTTTCTTCCAAATCGTCGCTCAAAATCTTTAATTCCCCAAAGTACTTGTGTATCCTTATCTCTTTGATTTGCCAAAGGCAAAATCATATGACTATAAGCCTGTGCTACTCCAGAACCATGCCCATTAAATTTTTCCCGACTTACTTGGTCTGCTTTGATGATAGCATCATAAGTATCTTTATCCCCTTTTTCCATCCAAGACAATAGTGTTGCCCCAAAATTGAAACTTATCTGCTTATAATTATTTACAATTTTTACAATCTCGTCCCCCTCTTTTATTCTAGCGGCTGCATTGGGAGCATAACATTCAAAATTGATGCGTGCATTCCAATCATGAAAGGGTGCTGCTGAATCTTGTTCTTCTACCGCTTCCAACCAAGCATTTTCCCTAGGTGGTTGGTAAAAATGTCCATGTATACAAATGTATTTGTTCTTTCGATTCATTATATTTTTTTAAAGTGAGCACATTACTCATGCTCTCCTAATATACAAAAATACGGTTTTTTAAAATCAGAAAAAAAAAGATGTATCTACATTTTAATTTAATTCGTCTTATTTTCCACTCCCTAACTAACTTTTAGCTTTATTTTGTAGGAATTAATGATTTGGAATGGTAAAATAATAAACTTACATTCATCTGCTTGTTGGCAGCCCATCCTCTTGCGAGGTTCACCCTTACGGGTTCATCCTTTCTACTGCACCTGCCTGCTGACCGCAGGAAGGCAGGTTAAAAAGCCTCGTGATAGCTAGGCTATCCCTACGTTTTTCCTTGTATAAAGAAAAAAACTGTCTCTGCCGGCAGGCCAGGTAACAGCGCATAAAAACACAATTTATTAATTCACCATTCCATTACTTTTCAGCATAATTTAAACTCATGATACAACAAATTGAATTTGCCTTACCTGCTTTTTCTAGAGGCTATCATTTAATTGATAAAAACATCCTTCGCCAACTACCTAAATTACCTAAGGTAGGTCTTTTTCATCTCTTCATTAAGCATACTTCTGCTGGTTTAACTATTAATGAAAATGCAGACCCTTCGGTCAGAGTAGACTTTGAAAGTATGTTCAATAAAATCGTACCAGAAAACGAACCTTACCTTACACACACTTTTGAAGGCCCTGACGATATGCCTGCTCATATTAAATCAACCCTTATAGGAAATTCAATCACTATTCCAATCACCAATCATCAACTAAATTTAGGAACCTGGCAAGGTATCTATTTATGTGAATTTAGAAATTATGCCGAAAGAAGACGGCTCGTTGCCACAATTTATAGCTAGTTAGGACAATCTAAACTATGATTTAAACGTAAGTACCAACACATAATTACAAATATCAACCAATGAAATATACTTTTTTTCTCACCATTCTTTTATGCTGCTGTTTTTTTGTTAGTCATGGTCAAGAACAATTAGGTCTTCGTACAGAAAATTATGCGGGTGTTAATAGTATTTTTTTAAACCCTGCTAACAACCTGACCTCTCCTTTTCAATGGGATGTTAATCTTATAGCCGCAGGACAATTTATTGATAATAATTTTGGAGGTTTTCAAAATGCAAGTATCGGTGATTTATTAAATGCGAGAGAAGAAGTCTTTTTAGCTACCGATTTTCCTAGTGATCAACAATTTCCCGCAGGAGCTGTGGTTTTTGACTTCAATGAGGCAGGTGAAGATAAATTTGCTACCATTACGACCGTCGTAACGGGCCCTGCTTTTATGCTCAACTTTGAAAATCACAGCTTCGGTTTATTTACGAATTTTCGTGCAGTTGTTGGTGGTCAAAAAATTCCAGCAGTACTTGGGTATTATGACTATAAAAGTGTTGCCCCTGGTCAAGACTATAGTCTTTCCCAAGCTGGTATTGCTGGTATGGCATGGAGTGAATTAGGATTAAATTATTTATTCAAAGCAGAAATTGCTAATGGTAATATCGGTGTTGGTTTCAACCTAAAATACTTACGAGGCTATGAATCATTTTTCTTGAGAAATAATACCGATTTGCAAGTTACAAAAATGGACTTCGATTCACTTACTTTTGAAAACGGAGCTGATATTGCCTTTGGATTCACTAGTTCTAGCGTAGATGAAGAAGCAGTCAATCTACAAGAAAATGGAACTGGATTTGGTTTCGATATAGGTCTAACTTATGCATCCTCTGAATATATGGATGGCTATGGGATAAAACTTGGCTTATCCATTTTAGATATCGGTAAAATCAAATTTGATGAAAATACAGAGAATCATCGCATTAATATCAATCAACCTTTTATTTTCAGTCCTAGAAATTTAGAAGATGTTACTGATTTTAGAGATGGTTTAGCACAATTGAATGAGGAATTATTTTCGGATACGACTACCACTTTTATTGGAGCAACTTATGAAGTCTCCTTACCTACAGCTTTGAGCTTGCAAGCTGATGTAGCTATTCAAGAAAACTTGTATGTCAATACTACTTTGATGCAACGTATTCCAATTGGCAGGAATGCCATAGAAAGAGGAAATTTATTTGCACTAACGCCAAGATATGAAAGTCGATGGATTTCTGCCTTCTTACCTATTTCCGTTTATAACTGGAAAAACCTTCAAGTTGGAACCGCTGTACGATTAGCATTCTTGACCATTGGCACAGAAAATATTGGAAGTTTTTTTGGTCAACAAAGCTTGACAGGTACTGATTTTTATGCGGCTATCAAAATCAACCCATTTAAACTAGGTTGGAAAAATGGTGGTGGCAAAAAAGGCAAAGCTATGGAATGTTATGAGTTTTAATCAATTCGTGATATAATTTTTCTAAGTCTTTTTACTAATAAAATAATCAATACCTAAATCATATCCCATCAATCCCAAACCAACTATGCTGCCTACACATTTGGCTGCTAAATAAGAACGATGTCGAAAAGTTTCTCTAGCATGAATATTGGAAATGTGTACTTCGATTACGGGTGTAGTTATACCTCCAATGGCATCACCTATGGCTATTGATGTATGCGTATAGGCTCCTGCATTTATCACTATCCCATCATAAGAAAAACCAACCTCATGAATTTTATCAATCAAAGCTCCTTCTGAGTTGCTTTGAAAATAAGATAACTTGATTTTCTTATACTTCTTTTTTAAACCAGAAAAATAATCCTCAAAGGTCTGATGCCCATAAATTTCAGGTTCTCGTTTTCCTAAAAGATTTAAATTTGGGCCATTTATAATTAAAATCTCCATTTCTTTATTGATATGATAAAAGCCTTTCAGACGTATAGCTGAAAGGCTTTTAAAAAATTAGCAGATAAAATATTTATCAATCAATTTGCCATCTCTGACAAAAATTTAATTCGCATCAATTGTATTTCCTCTATCGTAATGTCATCCTCTTTCAGCTCTCTATAAGCTTCTTCTGGTGAATCTGACTCTGCTTCCATAAAATACTCATATATATCCTCTCTAGAATATTCATCAACCGCTTCTTCTAAATAATAATCTAAATTTAACTTTGTTCCAGAGGTAACGATGGCATCTAGTTCATGCATCATTTCTTCCATTGATAGATTATTTGAAGAAGCTATATCATCAAGCGGTATTTTTCTATCTATTCCTTGAATGATAGCTACTTTTACCTTAGATTTTTTAGCTACCGATTTAACGACAAAATCCGTTGGTCGCTCAATTTCATTCATCTCCACATATTCTTTTATCATGGTGATGAATGGCTTGGCATAGCGTATTGCTTTTCCATGACTGACACCAGATATATTTTTCATATCATCCATGGAAATCGGATATTGTGTTGCCATATCCTCCAACGATGGATCTTGAAAGATAACAAAAGGAGGAACATTTCGCTTCTTAGCTTCCTGCTTTCGCAAATCTTTCAACATCTTTATCAACACATCATCTAGAACTGCTGATTTTCCTGCGGGTTCTGCATAATCAAATTCTACCGAATCGTAGTTATGATTAATTGGAACTTGTATCGAGCTTGGCTTTTTGATAAAAGCATGTCCTGCTTCCGTCATTTTCAAAATGCCATAATTTTCAATTTCTTTAAGTATTAAATTATTTAAAATGGCATGACGCAGAATAGTATTCCAGAAAGTCTCATCCTTCTCTTTTCCTATTCCAAATAATTCTTTCTTATTAAATTTAAAATCTTGCATCTCTTTAGTGTCTTTCCCTTTGATGAAATCCACTAAAGTTTTGATTTTATAATTTTCTTGTAATGCGATTACTGCTTTTAAAGCATGTTGCATTTCTGTTTGTACTTCTAATTTTTGTTTAGGGTGGCGACAGTTATCGCACATACTATCGCACCTTGAATCATCATACTCTTCTCCAAAATAGTGCAATAAAAATCGACGGCGGCAGGATGTCGTTTCTGCATATGCCATGATTTCTTGCATCAATTGTGCACTTAACTCTCGTTCTGCTACTGGCTTATCTCTGAGGAATTTTTCGAGCCTAAGTATATCCTTATAAGCATAGAAGGCTAAGCAATCTCCTTGTAAACCATCTCGTCCTGCTCTTCCTGTTTCTTGATAATAATTCTCTATACTTTTAGGTATATCATAATGAATGACAAATCGAACATCTGGTTTATCAATCCCCATTCCAAACGCAATGGTCGCCACAATCACATCAATTTCTTCCATTAAGAAATCATCCTGTGTTTTGCTACGCGTTTTGGCATCTAATCCGGCATGATAAGGTGCTGCTTTTATATCATTTACGTTTAAAATCTTCGCAATTTCTTCCGTAGACTTTCTAGATTGAACATAAATGATTCCTGATTTATCTGGTTGTCCTTTTACATATTGTACGATACTTCTGAATGTTGCTTCTTTTTTACCTTTGGGGCGAACTTCATAATACAAGTTATCCCTATTGAAGGAAGAAATGAAAATTTTCTCATCCTTCATGTTTAGGTTCTTAACAATATCAGATTGTACCTTCGGTGTGGCAGTTGCCGTTAAGGCAATCACTGGAATATCTCGATTAATATCATTAATCATATGCCGAATTCGACGATATTCTGGCCTAAAATCATGCCCCCATTCTGATATACAGTGTGCCTCATCTACTGCAACAAAAGAAAGATTTACTGTTTTAAAAAAAGCAATATTCTCTTCCTTTGTCAAGGTCTCAGGAGCAACATAAAGCAATTTGGTCTTGCCACTTTCAATATCTGCCTTAACCTGTTTTATTTGTACTCTGGAAAGAGAAGAATTTAGGAAGTGAGCTACTTCGTCATTTTGATTGTAGCCTCTAATGGAATCCACTTGATTTTTCATCAAGGCAATTAAAGGAGAGATAATAATTGCTGTTCCAGACATCATCAACGCGGGCAATTGATAACAAAGCGATTTTCCTCCTCCAGTTGGCATAATCACAAAAGTGTCGCTGCCATCTAATACGCTTTGAACAATTTCTTCTTGAGTCCCTTTAAATTTATCAAACCCAAATTGGGCTTGAAGTGCTTCGTGTAGGTCAATTTTCGTTTCTACCATTCTTGGATTTCTTGCTCTATTAAATTAAAATGTGCTTTGTTAGTATTGACAAAGCTGGGATATAGCGTTTTGAAAGCTTATTTATACAGACCATTTCGTAAAGATTCATTTCTATTTTACGAAAGTTAATGAAATATGTGTAAGTTTTCTGCTTTTCCCTTCTTAATTTATAGAGTTTAGTCTTAGGGTGAATCATATTGCTTATTTACAAGCTCCTTGATTCGGTTTATTTGTATCAGGTTTTCTAATTTTTACATTTTGAAAACCCATTTGAATTAGTTAATATTATTTTTATTTACGGGGGATTGTTTTTATTTCTATTTGAGACTTTAAATCCTCATTTTATTGCGGCAGACAAAAATAAAGAAAAAAAATGGACTTTTTCCTAATTGAAGCCTAATAAAATCAGCTTTTATTAACTACTTTCTTTCTTTTTTGTTAAAAAAAATTAGTTCCTAAGAAAATATAGCTAAAAAGATCTTTTTATACCATTAAATTATCCTGCTATATTTGATAAGTAATGCGGATTGATTAATCGGGTAAAATTTTTAGCTTGAATTTTTTCGATAGTTTTC
>CALLVC010000281.1 GCA_938010785.1 uncultured Saprospiraceae bacterium | reverse complement strand
GAACATCCAATTAATCAAATTGAACAACTCCTGCCTCATATTTGGAAACAGCATAAAACCACAGAAACCGTTATTGACTCGGATTTTAGTGAAAAATAAAGCCTTCACCGAACGCTTACAGAGATACTTTGAAAGTACCTCCTGCTTTCAGTCTTTTTTACCACAAAGAAAAGTAAGAGATACTTTGAAAGTATCGCTTGCTAGGGGAGAAAATCTAAAATCTGACGACCTCGTTCTAAATTACACAAAGTGCCATTACGAAGTCCCGCATAATCCTTAGCAGAAGACCAAGTGTAATCCGTAATTTCTTTAACTATATTAGCAGACACTGCATTATAATGAACATAATTTAAACAAACAAAACAGTAATCGTTGCCAAGTTTAAATCGAGGGTCTTCTCTACCTCTTTTCATCAACGTAATAAATTCTGGAATTAAACCATCTTTCGCTTGGCAGGCTTTTTTAAATAAACTACCAGACCACTTTTTTTGTTTGTTAATAGCTGCACTGTAAGATTGTTCTAAGGTACCAATTGCTTCATTTAAATTTACTAAACTATCCGCTTTAGTCATTCTTTTAGAATCATTTTGTACAGGCTGAGCTTTTTCACCATATTTTTTAAGTCGCCTTTGGTATTCCACTTGATCAATATTTTCCCAATACAATTTTCTTTCAATTTCCACATATTTCACATAAAATTGCCAATGAAAATGATTGGGCATTAAGGACCAAGAAATGAACTCTCCAAAAGGTAACAGATAAGCCCTCATTTTCCATAAAAAGAATAAGTAATTTTCGTCTTCAAAAAAGAGTTGTCGTTGATTATTCCCTTGGTTATAAATGTGATAGATTTGGTTTTCGGTGAATTTCATTGGTTATAAAATTTAGTGTATAGCTTTGTTAGAAACACTAAACTTAAGTCGTTGTCTTGTTATTTTCTAATGATTCATTTTATATTTTTTTGACATATAAGTTGTTTCCTCTAGTAAGCGATACTTTTAAAGTATTTCTTACTTTCAAACATCTACTAACTAAAAGTAAGTTTACCTTCAAATACCTACCAAAAGCAGGAGGTATACCAAAAGCAGGAGGTATACCAAAAGCAGGAGGTACTTTGAAAGTACCTCCTGCTAGGTTATACCCTAGCATTTAATCACAGAAGTAGAAAATCCTTCATATTATAACCATTTCTTCACTATCCCTTTTCTCCCTTCAACTATTCTATTCAAAGAATCCCCTGTTTCTTTGAATCGTTCCACAATCCCCTCAGCAATCAACTCATTCAAAGTAACAATAATATATTTTCGATTTTTTAAACCAGACAATTGTTGAATTTCTTTTATCGTCAAACCTCTCTCTGTAGCCAACAATATCTCAATAACTTTTGCTCGAGCAATAGAAGCTTTAAAAATTTCGGTAAGAGAGGACGAAGTATCAGGTTTAGTAGTTGTAGTTGGAAAGCCCTTATCTAAATCATCCACCATTGTAATCAACGTCCGCAATAGTTTATGAGTACCTTTTTGATAATTTTCAAAGGAAATGCGATTATCTAACTCCAGTTTTTCTAACGCTCTATATTTAGCGGAAAGCAGTATAAGGTCATTATATTCATTCAACTGCTCATTAGCTGCCATATCAACTAATTGATTGAGCGCTTCGTTTAATTGCCCTTTAGCAATAAGGTTTCTGATAACTTGAAGTGTTTTTTTATCGACCATATTTAAAGTGTTGCGTCTAATATTAGAGTAAAGGGTTTTCTTATAAAAATGGAACACCTAAGTAAATGTTGATTTATTGGGACATCGAGCCCCAATAAATCAAATAAAGGGTTTTAAAGGGTGAGCTAGGCATTTTTATAAGAAAACCCTTTATTAAAGTACAAGGTACTAGTTTTTATTCGAAAATTTTCTATAAAGCAGACCGTGAATCGTATGCCGTGAACCGAATAAAGTCTACTGTATAAAAATAAATTAAAAGAAGATTTATGTGTCAAAAAACAAACTATTTGTTTATTAAAAATGTTTTATAACTAAATGATTTGTATTTTTGATTGAGATTCAGAAAATAAAGTGCGTTTTTTTTCAACTGGTAGCACAGAATTTATTCTGTTCAGTCAAAGGACTTTAGTCCGAGAAACCATTAAAATCAAGGTCTGAAGACCTTGAAACACAACAGGATAAATCCTGTGCTACCAGTTTTCAAACCGCACATTATTTAATTAATTCCAATCAAAAATACTGCTCAAAATTAAATAATAAGAATATGCAACTTCAACTATTATCTTGCGATGCTAAAAAACCTGATAAAAGAGCTATCGCTAAAGCATTAGAAACTTATGCCAATTTAGGCAACTATGAAGCGAAAGAATTAACTGGATTTTTATTAGAGGGTTCTCCTGTAGAAATTGAAGTCGATGGAAAAACAACTAGTTCTGCCTTCCGAGCTTTAAGAAAATTAGATATTGATTATGAAATAATGGACTAATAATTATCTCTAAAAAGTATAATAACTGAAAACATACTAGGGAATTTTAGGGTTGTAATAAAAAATCAAGTAATGAAAAATTTATTGCTTCCTATTCTATTGTCTTTCGCATTAAATTTATCCGCTCAACAATTAAAACAACATCGTTGGCAAAATCGCCTATTGATTCTAGTTGATAACGAAGCCAATTCGGATAAAATGCTAACTCAGTTGGCAAGGTTAAAAAAAGATAAAACTGGTCTAGAGGAGAGAAAGCTAATTGTTTATCAATTTTCTCAAAAAGGATATAGGAAAGGTTTATCCAATAAAAATGAATGGCTAACAATCACTAATACAACCAATTTTTTCACAAAAAAGACTACCGCTTTCCGTATTTACCTCATTGGATTGGATGGAGGTATAAAAATGCAAAAACAAAACCCAGTCAATATCTCCACCATATTTTCCTTAATAGACGGAATGCCTATGCGTCAGGCAGAATTACGAAAGAATAAAAAATAAATCTCAATAAAAAGTTAAAAAGGGATTTTCATAGAGATAAAATATACTTTTTTTGTATAATGTGACATTATTTTAACTCATTAAAACCCATCATGTTATGAAAATAACACCCAACTATTTGTTAGGTTGCATAGCAATCTTGGCATTATTCTATGCCTGTACTTCTACTACCCCAGTCATTTCAGACACCAAACCAACTACCTCAGAAATGACAGATGCAAAACCAGAAATGACCGATACCAAACCAGAAATGACCGCAGAAAGTCCACTGCTTCCCGTCGATGACAGGGTGCGGATGGGACAGTTAGAAAATGGACTAAAATATTTTATTCAAAAAAATGCTAAACCTGAAAACAGAGCTGAATTGCGGCTTGCTGTCAATGCAGGCTCTATGCAAGAAGATGACGACCAATTAGGATTGGCGCATTTTGTAGAACACATGGCATTCAACGGAAGTAAGAATTTTAAGAAAAATGAATTAGTAGATTATTTAGAGTCTGTAGGTACCAAATTTGGTCCAGATTTAAATGCCTATACTAGTTTTGATGAAACCGTTTATATGCTTCAGGTCAGAACGGATGACGAAGAGAAGATGTTGAAAGGGCTTTTAGTACTAGAAGATTGGGCAGGCGGCTTAGATTTTGATGATGAAGAAATTGACAAAGAAAGAGGAGTTGTCGTTTCCGAATGGAGAACTCGACTAAGTGCTGACCAACGGATGCAGCAAAAGTATTTCCCAATAATGTACAAGGATTCTCGCTACGCCACTCGCCTTCCTATTGGAGACCCTGAAATTATTAACAACGCTACTTACGATGTCGTCAAACGATTTTATTACGACTGGTATCGACCAGATTTAATGGCAGTGGTTGTAGTTGGCGATGTAGATGTAGACCAAATGGAGCGGGAAATAAAAGCTAGATTTAGTAAATTGGTCAATCCAGAAACGAAAAGAGCCAAGGAAAAATATGAAGTCCCTGGTCACGAGGAAACTTTAGTTTCTATAGAAACAGATAAAGAAGCTGCCTTCACCAGAGTGCAACTAATGTATAAGCACATGGGCGAAAAAACGAAGACAGAAGCTGATTTCCGTCGCCAAATGACCCATAGTTTATACAATAGCATGTTAAACGGGAGGCTAGATGAATTATCGAAAAAACCAGAACCACCTTTCACCTTTGCCTATACGGGATATGGCGGAGATGTGGGTAGTTTAGCGACCTATTCTTCTTATGCCTTTGTTCCAGAAGGAGGCGCTCAAAAAGGCTTAGAAGCCGTTTTGACAGAAACCAATAGAGTCCTACAACATGGATTTACGGAATCAGAATTGGAGCGAACTAAAATGGAAATGATTAAAGGAATTGAGCGAGCGGTGAAGGAAATGGACAAGATGGAATCTCGACGATTGGTAGGAAAATACGTATACCATTATTTAAAAGGGAATGCTATTCCTAGCGAAACGCAGAGAGAGACCCTTTACAAAAAATACATGCCGACTATTACTATAGAAGAAGTCAATAAATTAGGCAAAAAATGGGTAACTGATGCCAACAGAGTGGTTGTTATCACAGGACCAGAAAAAGAAGGTGTTCCTATGCCTACTGAAGCAGAAGTCTTGGCTACTTTTGCAAAAGTTGATGGGGTGACATTAGAAGCATACGAAGATAACGTTTCAGATGCACCATTATTAGCTACGGAATTACAGCCAGTTGGCATTACAGAAACCAAGACGATAGAAAATGTAGATGTCACAGAATTCACTTTGGCAAATGGAGTAAAAGTCGTTTTAAAACCAACAGATTTCAAAAATGATGAAATCATGATGCGGGCTTATAGTCCGGGTGGAACATCTTTGTATTCTGACGAGGATTACCCTAGTGCATCTAATGCGGCAAGAATCATTAATGAAGGTGGTATTTCGACCTTTGACTTACCTCAATTACAGAAAAAATTAGCAGGCAAAAAAG
>CALLVC010000280.1 GCA_938010785.1 uncultured Saprospiraceae bacterium | reverse complement strand
AAGGGGAGAAGAGGCTTCTTTGAAAGCTTATGATGAATTTTTGAATACTTATAGACTATCTTCAGATTTAGCCGCAGAATTACTAAAACAAAGAAACGGCATCGCTCGCTCTTTAGATAGAGTAGAAATGTTAGAAGAACATTTTGACTAATATTCTCCAACTGTTAAAAAATGATAAGCACGCCAACCTACAGGAAAAAGCTGATTACTAACAAAGATGGATAGTTTTACTAATCGTATAACTTTCTAACAAGTTAATTTTTCGGGTTTTAAATGTTTTGGTGTTTTAGGTGTTTTTATCAACCCATAGTTTGCAAGCTATTGCTGCTGACTATGGGTTGTTTATTATAAGTATATGACTAAAAAATATGATTTGATTGTTATCGGGAGTGGTCCTGCGGGTACAAAAAGACCATTAATTGCAATCTTCCCGCATCCCACATTTTTACCCACTACTTTGGTATTCGGAGTGTAGAAAGTGCCGTAAAAAACAGCAAAATAAAACTCAAGGTATAATGAACTGTCATTGTAATAGTTTATAAAGTAATAATTACTCACCCACTACTTCGATTTCCTTTTTTACAACTTTAACAGCATAATCTTGAGGAGCGACTTTCCCTTCCATATATTTTGCGTGGACATAAGTAAATACAGCTCCAAACAAAAAGATAGTAGAGGCAAAAAAGACCCAAACCATAATGACCATGACACTTCCTGCCGCTTCGTAAAGATTGGCCGTTTGGCTATTCCCTATGTAAAATCCTATTAGATATTTTCCGATACTAAATAAGATAGCCGTAAAAATTGCTCCAACCCAGGTATCTTTCCATTTCAATTTGGCATCGGGGAGGAACTTAAAAATCATAGCAAATAAAACGGTGATGATTACTAAAGGAAGAATGAAAGAGACTAAGGCTGTTAAAGCCGTAGAAAAATCACCAATAACGGTTTCTAATTGTGCGCTAAACGCAGAGACTAGTGCATTCACCGTCAAAGACACTAATAACACAAAGGCGATTCCTATCAAGAATGTAAAGGACAAAATTCTATCTTTTATCAATTTTAGAATACCTAATCCCTCTGGCTTGGCCTTGACTTCAAAGGTCTTATTTAGAGCATTTTGTATCGTGACAAAAACCGTGGTGGCTGTAAATAATAAAGTACCAATCCCAATAATTGCGGTCCAAGAGCTAGTATCATAAACGCCTACCTTGTCTAACGTATCTGCTAATTGTTCCGCACTTTTCGCACCAATCAATGACTCGATTTCTCCAAAAATAGCCGCTTCTACTTTAGCTTCATCATAAAAACGAGTAGCAGTAAATAAAATAACCAAAAGCATGGGAGGAAGCGAAAAAATAGTATAGTAAGCCAATGCCGCTGCATGCGTCATTAGGTCATCTTCTAGAAATTTTGCAATGGCATCTTTGAGTAAAGTAATGAGAAAACTTAGGGCGAGGATTCGCATGATATCAGAATTTTTAGCTTTAAACGTGTATTTCTTGGTCTTTTTTCTTAGGGGCAAGCATATTATCTAAAAAAGATAGCAACCCTCCATTACTTCCGCTATTCGATAAATAAGCTTGAATCATAGGCATTACGATTGGCATCACTTTCAAAAAGAAATTATTGTTCTTTCTTGTCGCTTTATTGTTACTAGTTGAATTATTAGCCGTTAGTTTACTGACCCCCACTGTCGCAAGCCCTAAAGCTCCTGCTGGTAAAGCTACTTTCTTGACTAAAAAATCCTTTGCTTGGGTTTTAGTGTATCCAAAACTGTGGAAAAACTCCCGCTTAGAGACTTCCATTTGCATTTTTAATTTTTTCTTTTCAGCTTGCAATTCTGCTAGGCTATTAATATGCGTATTCATTGATTTAAGTTTAGTAGTCGTAAAAAAACTGAAACACTTGTATTTTAAATGTTATTTTAATCAAAAAAGGAAGCTAGTACTACCGATAAAATAGGATTGGTAACTAACTGCTTTTTGAAAAAATAAACCAATAAGCCGAATAGGGTATAGACACCTGTGATTATCAAAAATGCTAAAGCATAGGACCCTAAGGCTTCTCCTAGTGCAAATCCAATAGTGATAGATAACATGACAGTAACCATTGTCGCTAAAAAAGCAAGTACTGCTAGTGTGACAATAGAAGAAGTAGACTTAGCGACCCTTTCTGCACCTTCTAGCTTTAACAAATCAATTTGCTTTTGGACATAAATATTTGCATATTCAAAGGTTTCACCTGCTGTTTGCAAGATTTCTTCGTTAGAATTCATTATTTTTAGTATTTGGGAATTTGTAAAAGACAAACTAACTGGTAACAGTTAATTCACCTTTTACCTATTCCGCGAGTTAGTAAAGATTAGTATGTGTGAGATTTAATTAATTTACTAACTCAAATGTGCATTATTTACCACTTTTTCAATTTTATCTGTCTTAGCATCTAAAGTTCTCCGTGCTTTTTCGATTCCTTTTTCAAAACTACTCTGCGTATCTTCTACTAAATTTTCTGCTTTGCTAGTGTATGCGGCCACTTTTTCCTTTGCGATAGTTGTTGCCTCATCAGCCCATGTTTTAGCAGTATCCGCAGCCTCTACTGCCTTCGTAGAAATAGTTGCCGACTGCTCTTTCAATGCTTTTCGAGCCTCCTTTTCTAGTTTTGTATATTTTTTCTTAGCTTTTTTAGCCATTTTTTTTCCTTCCGCAGTTTGGGTAAGGTAGTAGGCAGCAGCGCCACCTGCAGCTAATCCAAATGCTAATGCCCACCAGTTTCCGTTGTTATTATTATTATTACTCATAATTTTTTAATATTTTTAGTTAGAAAATTGAAGTTTAGTACACTGTGTAAAAAGTTTTTTGATATTTAGTCTCGGCGACTTCGTCGCCTCGACAATGGGTGAGCTAAATTGAATTTTCCATAGGAAAATTCAATTTAGCTCACCCTTAAGAACCCCTCTCCGAGCTCGCGCAGCGAGCGAGGAAAATCTAAATAAATTTAGTACATAGTGTATTTAGGAGTTTAGAAATAAATAAGCTACGTAAAATTGACGAAGTAATTTTTTGCTCAGACAAGGCAAAAAACGTAGACAATGCAGGGCATTGACGAGGCTTTTTAACGCCGTATGAGTGAAAAAGAACGAGTTCAATTGCGTAGGTTATTATTTGCCAAAGCCCTTATTATTTGTATTAATTTTTTTATTTGTGATCACCTAATAGTCGATAAGCTGCTTTATAGTCTTCATCATAAGCTTCTTTTAAGTCTAAAACTTGGCCTTCGGTCATCGTATTCATTTCCATCCAAATTCCTTTTATTTTGGCTCTTTCAAGTTTTAACTTATTTAGGTCACCAATTAATTTATTACTTGGTGTATCCATTTGTTGGCGACCATGCTGACCATATTCCAAAATCTTTTCGTCATATCGCTGCATCAAAGATTGGAAATTGGCTTTCATGCCTTCATAGGTTCCTGATAATTGCGTTTGCATATCTTTAGCTTTAATATTTTAAAAATTTAGAGTATTTACTGGGGCTATATTAATTTTCCATGGTTACTTTCTTGCCATTGGATTTCCCATTTTTACTCCCATTTTCATTAAAATTTATCATTTTTTGTGGAGGATAAATCTCATCAATCCCTTTTCCTCCAACTACTCCAAAGTCAAGTGTAGTAATTGGAAATGGAATCGTTATGCCATTATCGTCAAAAGCCTTTTTTATGGCCATGATTGCAGTGCTCTGTGCCTCCAAATAATCGGCTTGCGCAGTAATATTTTTCCAAAAACGGATAGTGAAATCAATCGAACTACCGCCAAAACTTTTATAAAAAAGTTCGATAGGTTTTGTTTCCCGAATGTCTAAGCCACAATTTTCAATTGCTTCGACAGCCACTTTTTTTACTTTTTCTAAGTCATCTCCATATGCGACTCCGCAATCAATATCTATTCTTCTTCGACCATTATGAGAAAAGTTAATCAATGGATTTTGTAAGACCTCTTTATTAGGAATAATCACTTCTTGTCCTTGAGGAGATAAGATAATGGTAGACCTTAGATTAATTTTTTTGATTTTGCCAAAATAGTTATTCGTTTCCACTAAGTCTCCAATGCTATAATAATCTCGTACGCTCATCAAAACTCCCGAAAAAAGATTGACTAATGGGTCTTGGAGGGCTAAACCAACTGCCAATCCTGCAACTCCTGCTGTGCCTAATAATGCGGTTAGGGCGTCGCTTAAATCCAAAATATTCAAAATGATAAATAAAGAAATAAGCATGAATAGCGCCACCAACATATTGGAAAGTAGTCCAATCACTGTCTTATTGGCGCCAGTTTTATCAAGTCCTCTTTGGGCTATATTTTTAAGGTTTCTAGCAATAAAAATGGAAATGGCAAGGACGATAGCTGCAAGGATGAAATTGGGAAGCCCCAAAATAATACTATCCAACCAGCCTTGCATTTTTGCTACTAATTTCTTGAAGGATTCACTAAACTGGTCAAACATGGATGATTATTTTTATTTTTTGATGAATAAATTTTTTCTAAAACGGGCGAGTGTCTGGTATGTTCAATTTGGCAAGGAAAAGGACTTTAAATAATAAGCTAAAAACTAAGAGAGGGCAGCAAATTAGATTTGCCGCCCTATTCTAGTCTATTCTTCAATGTTATTTAAAAAGGATGCTGGGCTACTTTACACGACAATCAATAACAAAAAAAGAAAGTTTTTTATTTATCAAAGTAGGGTTATTCTTCGGCATTTGTGGTAGCGACTTCAGCTGTAGGAACATCCTTTGCAGCATAGTCCCAAATTTCCTTCAGTGCTTGATTGGTCGTACCAAAGAAATTATACACAGTGTCTGCTTGTTTCATTAACAATACATCAGGATTAATCTGCTTGGCATAATGTTGTAAAAGGCTTACCTGACCATGTGCGTAGGTGTACTGATTCGATTCATTCAAAGTCTTTACTACACTACCAATAGTTACAAATGCCTCATGTACCCAGTCTGCATGCATAGTTGACTTTGGGTCAATAGTGATTTGATTCGCTATATACATGATTTCTGATTTCTTGTTCTCCCAATTTTCAATAGTTGTATTTGTTGCGGTCGCTGTTGCTTCGATTGCCCTTGCTGCTGCCTTCAAACCATTACTAGTATAATCATGGCTCAGACTCATTTGACCTCTTGTGGTCTTAACCCAATTATCAAAACTGGTCATTTCATTGTTATAGGCTACTTTAACGGAAGTGTTTGTGGCATAATTCAAACTCGTCGATTCACTAGCATCTATATTTTTGCTAGTATCGTTGGTTTTAGGTTCTTCCTCTTTTTCTTCACTCATACTACCATTGTTACTATTATCATCTTGGGTGTTATTTTCCATCATTGTAGTAGCGGCAGGTTTCGTCGATTCATCAGAGATACTTGAATCCATCACTTTAGCGCTATTTTCATTCATAGCAGCATCCTTTTCGCGCATTTTTTCCATCTTCTGGTCGATAATTATGATAGTTGGCATTTTAGAAATCATCGCATCATACTTTAGTCGATTTTCAATGGTCTCTTCCAAAAAGAAAAACTGAGCTACCTTCATATAAGGCAATTTATTTTCCATTCTGTCAAAATACTTTTCTTTTAATGCCATTGTTTTGATTTCTGCTTCCCAGTAATCTTCGATAAAGTCAGACATTTTCTCTTCTTTGCCCTTCACATTATCTTTTCTTTCTATTTTACGGGTATACTTTTCTATCAAAGTAAACTTTTTTTCAGTCAATTCTTCCTTCTCATCCATGTATTTGTCGAAGAAAGGGTTGAAAATCTCAATTTCGTCCGAGGTCAAATACATCGCATCAATCGCAGCTAATCGGAAATCCATTTCCAATTTCTTGTCAATGTATCTATTCCAGTCTTTTGTAGTGACTGTTGCCGGTTTATTGGCTGCCATTTTCTTGGCTTTTCTAGCTTTCTTTTTCTTTTCTATGTTGATAACTGTAGGCATGGTTGGTACTAGAATATCGTATTTCATATCGTTCTCCACTGTCTCTTCATACAAAAAGAAGTCTATTGCTTTTTGAAAGGGAATTTTATCCTCTAAGCGGTCATAATAATCTTTTTTCAATTCCATTTCTGCAATTTCTGCTTCCCAATAGTCCTCAATCAAATCAGATGTTTCTTCTGCTCGGTCATCTGCATCGGATTCTTCTCTCATCTCTTCTGCATACGCTTCTAAAATTTTAAATTTTTTATCACTCAAGCGGTCTTTAGCTGTTATGTAATTGTCAAAAACAGGATTAAATGCACTGATTTCTTCAGAGGTTAAGTTAATCGCCTCCATCGCACTCAAGCGGAAATTCATTTCTAATTTTTTGTCAATGAATCGCTCATAATCTTCCATAGTTGCATCAGGATTTTTAGGCGATACTTGTGCAAAAGTTGTTGTTAAGGTGAATAGCAACAATAGGGTTACTGATAGTAACTTTTTCATACTAATTTCTAATTTTGATAGGTTAATAAATAATCGACTTGCATCCAAACAAGTATTTGAAAATGAAAATTTGGACGACAAGTCTAAAAAACTGGTCTATGTAAATAAAGTCCTTAGTGCTATCATTTAAAAGTAATTGACAAGTTAATCGAGTGTATTTTTTTGTTAGGCAAGGCATTTATTTTTTTAATAGCCGTCCCGATAGTTATCGGGATTGAACAAATAAATAACGCAGCATAACATGAAGAAGTGTAAACTTCTGAACCGCAAAGCGGACGGGCTGCCTAAGACGCCGATTTAAGTGTCAAAGATTTATGAATGA
>CALLVC010000279.1 GCA_938010785.1 uncultured Saprospiraceae bacterium | reverse complement strand
ATAACGTTGCAAAAGTACAAATTGTTTTCCAAATGCAGCACTATTGCATTTGGAAAAATTGGGGATTTAAGTTATTGGGAGTTATTACCTCCAATCTCTCTATTCCATCAAAGACTCTTGACTATAAACCCGACCATTCA
Organism: uncultured Saprospiraceae bacterium; assembly: GCA_938010785.1. Taxonomy (GTDB): domain Bacteria; phylum Bacteroidota; class Bacteroidia; order Chitinophagales; family Saprospiraceae; genus JAFMDF01. Next base: position 3,182 of record CALLVC010000279.1, on the reverse strand, counting down.
CAATCGTCCATTCTATCTCTCGAATATTTTTAATATCTGTTAATGGATTTTCTTTTACAATAATGATATCCGCTAACTTTCCTGCTTCTAGCGTCCCCATATCTTCTTCTGTTCCTAACACTTTAGCGTTATTGATAGTTGCCGTTTGCAATACCTCAAAAGTCGATAATCCTGCTGCTTGATAAGCTTCTAATTCCATGTGCAAACCAAATCCATAAGGTAAAATTGGGCCATCCGTTCCTGCTGAAATCAATCCGCCTTTGTCCTGAATGTCTTTTATCATTTTACAAGCATTGCGGAAACGACGCTCCCACCCTGCTTTATCTCCTTTTACTTGGTCTATCCCACTTTTAGCATTTTGAAGGTTAAACGGTGTTTCTAATTTCAATAATCGTTCATCTTCTAACACCAATGGATTTTGTTCTAGCAAATAATTATAACTCACATAAATCCCAATCGTTGGGGTAAAACTCATGCCTGATTCGGCTATTAAGGTGCTTACATCTCCATAAGAAGACAGCGTCTCCGTCAATTTTGGTGAATACCCTCTTCGACTGGTCCCTGCAATATGTTCCACTCCATCAATCCCATAAGCTGTCGCAGGATATAATTCATGAGAAGTGACTGGCAAACCCAATTGATGCGCTTTTTGGATAACTCTTTTCTGTACTGGGTCGGGTAATCGAACATAGGTTTTTATCATATCATAATCCAAAGCTGCGGCTCTTTCTAATTCTAAATCTAGCTGGGCAGGTGATTGAAAAGCATAACTTCCCCCATAATAAATTCGATTGCCATCAATCGGACTTCCTGTAAAAAATACTCTTGGTCCGATATACGTCCCTGCATCCGTTGCTTCTCTGCGATTCAGGGCATCATATGGGTCGGTCGCAGGGTCACGGGTTGCCGTTACCCCCCAAGCCAACCATTTTTTGCCCAATTTTGCCCCATCCCAAGTTCCTTGATGGGAATGAATATCAATTAAACTAGACATCGCATAACTGTTCGAAGCATCTATTTTTTTAGCTGCTTTTCGATTGGCATCATGGTCTTCGATGGCGATAATTCGATTGGCTTCTATGATAATGTCTTTATCTGCTTGCAATTCATTGGTCACGCCATCAAAAAGTCCCTTGACATGAATAACCGTTCTTCCTACTGGTGATTTTCTTTTAGTTTTTAAATCAATCACTACTTTTTCAATCCCTCCTGTTTGAATATTTATTTTCTTCAAGCCTTCATTTGTCATGTATAAGATATGTTTGGAATCTCCCGACCAACTCGGCACATCTGCTAACTCATTGGTCAACCGAATGGGTAAACCCGAAGGTTGCCCTTGGGCATCTACAGGAATCGTCCACAACACTCCATGACTGATAGCCGCTAAGTGTTTCCCATCGGGTGACCACACTGGCCCATCTTTTCCTCTCACACCCAATGACCAGTTTTCCAAGCCTTTCCATGCCCAGCTTTTACTACCATCTGCCGCATAAAAAAGTAACCTGTTGACCCCTTCTCGATATAGGGTAGAATACTTTTTTAAGGAAGTTGTAGCTATCGTTTGACCATCTGCTGACCAAGTAGGGCTGCCTAAACTACTTGGCACCATTTTACTGACTTGTGTCGTTTCACCTGTCTGACTATTCATCGTTTCTAAACGCCCTAATCTTGGTCCAAAACTCACCGTATAAGCAATTGTCTGCCCATCTGGAGAAAAAGCCAATCCTGCTGGTGCAGCAGCAATTTCGCCTATTCTTTTTACCTGACTAGTCGCTATATCATAATTATAAATTGCCCAATTTCCACTTTTATCAGAAGCATAAATCAGTTGTTTACCATCGGGTGACCATGCAGGCGTTAGTTTTGCAAAAGCATCATCGGTCACTTTAACTAATGCCTCTTTTTCATTTTTTATCCAAATATTATTCAAGGCTTGGAAGGCTATAGCTTTGCCATTTGGCGATAAATTTGGATGGGTAATTCCTTTGACTAACTCGTTTTCACTTTCATCAAAGTCTCGTTTTTTGCGCTGGTAAGTTGGTCGTTTTACTTTAAACGTAGCCGAAAAAGGAATCGTTTCTTTTGTATTAAATTCTGTTTGGGCTTTGATAATTTTTCCATCTGCTGTATAAATATATTCCTGATTGGACAGCCAACTGACCCTAAACGGAAAAACATCTTCCGCCCCATCTTTGGTGACTGCCATCGGTTCTGGCATGTCTAACCAAATGCGCATTAAATTGCTTTCATCAAAATCTTGTTGGACAAAAGTGATAGATGTTCCGTCTGGTCGCCAAGACAATCCGCTCAATTTCCCCTCTATTTTAGCTACTGTTGCTATCTCCTTTTTGGAAAAAGAATGATAATAAATCCCTTTGTAATCAGGGTTGTCGGCAATAAAAGCGAGCCTATTGCCACTATCATTCCATGCAGGGGCATATTCATTGCCTGCCCATACTGTCACTTGCACCAACTCCTTGGTTGCCAATTCAATCGTCCAAATATCATACGTTCCTTTTCGGTCCGAAGCAAAGGCTATTTTTTTGCCATCTGGTGACCAATGGGGTTCTCGATAATCGTAGGGGCCATGTGTTAATTGCTGTAAATTACTTCCGTCTTTGTCAACTGTATAAATATGCCAATTCCCTTCCCAATATCCTTGAAAGGTGAGTTGCTTGCCGTCTGGTGACCAGGATGGTTGGCGGGCATCTCCAAATTCGTCTGTGATGGGTTTTGCTGCCCCCCCATTTACGGGCATCAACCATAATCTGCCTTGTAAGTCTATGACTACCGTTTCCTTATCGGGAGAGATGGCAGTCGCCATATTCGTGCCTTCCGTGACGGTTATTTCTAAGGTTTTGAAACTGGGGTTGGCTTCTTTGTTTTGTGGTAGATAAAAGGCTAGTAGGGCTAATAGGAATATGGTGGAGCTGATGCTTAGGATTCTCATGTTTGTGCTGTTCTGTTTTTGTAATGCGTAAATGTACAAAATTCAGCGGATTTTCTTTTAGTTGGATTAGGCTGCGGATTTTCTTTATTTTTCTTTGCTGGGAGGATAGGTTGTACGGATTTAGGCGGATTAGGCGGATTTTTTACGGATTTTTAAAAATGCATAATAGACACTATTAATATTTTTAAACGACTAATTTTAACAATCTATAGTAGTTCCTGTCAAGAAGTCT
>CALLVC010000278.1 GCA_938010785.1 uncultured Saprospiraceae bacterium | reverse complement strand
GCACCTTCTGCTACACATCTTTCTGCTACTTTCCATGCTATGGATTGGTCATCTAATGCACCGAAAATAATTCCTTTTTTGCCTGCTAATAGGTTATTTGACATAATTTATCGATTCTATTTTTTTCTAAAAAACATTTGTGTAGGAAGATGTAGTTAATAAATTGTAACAAAGGTGAGGAATTATTTTTTCTTTAATCTAGGCAAAAAACATGAACGAAGTGGTGCGAAGCAGAAAAGATTCAGTGAATCTTTTCAACATAGTGAACCGCTTGCGGACGGGTTGCTATGCTTTGGCCTTCGCTCTTTGTGCCTCTGGGCACAAGCCATCTCGGAATATTTTTAACGAAGAGTAAAGAAAAAAGAAGCCTCAAACTGTTAAAAGTTATTATTTTCATGTTCCTTGCATCTTTGCGGGTGCAAATATGGGGAAAATGATTGGTTAACAAAAATATACTTAGAAAAGAACTAGCAATATTCTTTTCTATTTTTAGTTAAAAGGTCTGTTTTAGATTGCCTACTTTTAAATTATTTTGACCCAACCTTTTTAAATTTATTTTTTATAAATGAAAGAATTTTTTGACGACTTAAAGAGCTCCATTTGGAAGGATGACCGATTACTTGGAATGCGAGAAATAGCTAACCAGCATCATTTTAAATTTGTTGAAAGAGAACGCTTTGGAACACAAGCCCATAGTTTAAAAAGATTTAGGTTGTTTGATGGAAAAAGAGGAAAACGTTTAAAAGGTGTTTTATATAAATCAGCACCAAATAGCTCTCTAAAAACAAGAATTTACGATTATGTTTATTTTGGCGATTCAAAGAATAGAGTAAGTACCGTTTTCGAATTCTATTTGCCTCAATGGACCTTTAGTGATATTATGCTTCGACCTAAAGGTAGCTTGCTTAAATTGAAAGGACTTTTTGGTAAATCAACCTTAATTTTTCCTGAATTGATAGATTTTCATAGAAAATATCATATTAGAGCACGGTTATTTGAAAACTTAAAATACGAGCTAAATGAAGAATTTCTTGATTTGTTGGGTGAACAAAACAGAATTTGGGTAGAAATAAATGGAAGCTTTATCATTTTTTATTTCAAACAGAAACCTCTTAAAATTAGTCAAATAATGGAAGAATATGACTTTATTCAAGACTTATTAGAAGCTTTAATACATGGACATTCAGATGAGGAATATGTTTAAGGAAGAATTTTTAATTTACTAGACTTTTATTCTAAATTATATAGATGATTAGTGATTGGATTAAGTGGTGGACCTCAGCGTCTAATCTAATCACTAGTTACCAATCACTTTTACAAAAAGGATTACTATTTCTAAATCATCAACTTTGGGTAGATTAAAACTTTTCTAATTCCCATAAACTCTATTTTCTAAATGATTATACAGCGATATTTCTGGGGTGGTATTTTTGCTTTATTAGCTTTTGGTGCATTCCTCCAATTTTTAGCTATTTTACCAATAGTCGGAGAAGATTGGGGGATTTTTCATTGGTTTTTTATTGGAGGTGTTGCCTATTTATTATTGACTGGTATATCTAATGTTGTTTATGAACAAAACTTTAAGTTCTTAAGAACTTTTACCCATGAATTAACGCACACTATTTTTACTTTTCTCTCTTTTAAAAGTGTCCGTCATTTTGAAGCAACCAGTCATAAAGGTGGCGAAATTCACGTTGTCGGTGGAGGAAATATGCTGATTTTATTATCTCCTTATTGTATTCCTATTTTTACTATTTTTTTACTGCTGTTAAAACCATTACTACAAACTAAATTCTTTCCTTACCTAGAAGGAGCTATTGGTTTTTCTTACCTTTTTCATTTACACAATAACTGGCTGCAAACGAATAATCGACAAACAGATATTAAAAAATATCCATTCTTTACTTCTTATTCCTTTATTACCCTTTTCCAATTACTTTTTCTAAGTATCATCTTATTGAGTTTTGTCGTCGGTTTAAATGCTTTTGTGGAAGTTGTTGTAGGTAGTTTTGAAAAATTGTGGTTTACTGTTCTTCATTTTCAAAAAAATCCTATAGAAGCTATTCAATAATATTTTAGGCTTTTTTGCTAAAAAATCCACAAAATCAGCTAAATTCGACCAGTTTTAAAATTGTCTACCATTAATAACAATGGCACTATAGTGAAAAGTGTGGGTTAATGCCTAAAAGTAGTAGATACTTTGAAAGTATCGCCTAATAGGGATTCCTTGCAAGCGATACTTTCAAAGTATCTCTTGCTTTAAATGGTTTAACTTACAAAAAATAATGTTACTATTCAGCAACCTAACCCTTCCCTTCAAAAGGAAGGGGACTACTTTTTGTCAAACTGAAAATTTTGTGACAAAAATGTACAAAAATTTCCAATTTGGCGACTCCCCTCCATTTTAAGGGAGGGGCAGGGGGGGGGCTGAACAGTTACAAAAAAATTATCAAACAAATGATAATCCACACCTTTTGCCATAGTGCCATAACAATCGAATTATGAGCTACCTACAAGTCAAACAAGTCCTCTTAAAAGGAATATTCTTAATCTGCTTTTTAGTAGTAAATAATGTGCTTCAAGCACAATCCCAAGCAGAAAAACCCATAGTCAGCGAACAGTTTTATGAAAAATTGAAATGGCGAAATATCGGCCCTAATCGTGGCGGTCGCTCCCTTGGTTGTAGTGGTAGTCCAGGAAGACCCAATGAATATTATTTTGGTGCAACGGGTGGTGGACTTTGGAAAACAACAGACGGTGGACAAGAATGGTTTCCCGTAACCGACGGACAAGTAACTAGTTCTTCCGTTGGTGCAGTCGGGGTAGCAGAAACCAATCCTGATATCGTCTATATCGGAATGGGAGAAACCCAATTAAGAGGTAGTATCACCCAAGGGGATGGCGTTTACAAAACAATGGATGGAGGAAAAACTTGGAGACATTTGGGCCTAGAAGAAACTCAAGCAATTTCAAGAGTTAGAGTACATCCAACAGACCCAAATATAGTGTATGTTTCTGCCTTAGGTCACCCTTATGGAGACAACAAAGAGCGTGGTGTTTTCCGAAGTATGGATGGTGGCAATACGTGGAAAAAGGTTTTGTATGTTTCTGATAAAGCAGGCGCAGCAGATATTATTATTGATAGAAAAAATCCAAAAATAATTTATGCTAGTACTTGGCAGGTTTATCGGAAAGCTTGGAAAATGTGGGGTGGGGGACCTGATTGTAAATTATTCAAATCAATGGATGGTGGAGACAATTGGGTAGAATTGCAGAATAACCCAGGCATGCCAGAAGGACCGCTAGGGAAAATTGGAATAACCGTTTCTCCTGCTGATAATAATAGACTTTGGGCGGTGGTGGAAGCCAATGAAGGTGGCATTTTTCGCTCAGATGATGGTGGATGGACTTGGACTCGGATTAATAAGGAAAGAAAACTTAGACAAAGAGCTTTTTATTATTCCCGTTTGGTAGCCGACCCTTGGGATAGAGAAACGGTTTATGGCTTAAATGTTGGTTTTTATAAATCAACCGATGGCGGGGAGACTTTTGATAGGATTGGCACACCGCATGGCGACCATCATGACCTTTGGATTGACCCCAATAACCCACAACGATTTATTTTATCCACCGATGGTGGTGGAACGGTAAGTATCAATGGCGGAAAAACTTGGACAGAACAAGATTATTGTACCACTCAGTTTTATCACGTCATGGCAACCAGTGATGTACCTTATCATGTGGCTGGTGCGCAACAGGATAACAGCACCTTGGCAATGCCGAGTGATGGATGGGGACATATGCAAGCAAGAGGGCCAAATCATGGTTGGTATTATGCCGTTGGAGGTGGAGAGAGTGGTTGGATTAGTCAGCATCCTACCAATCCAGACCTATTTTATGCAGGTAGTCAAGGGGCATTATTGACTCGATATGATAGAAGTAATGGACAGAAAAGGGATATACAAGTTTACCCAAGATTCTTTTCAGGGGAACCTGCAAGTGCGCTTCCAGAGCGTTGGCAGTGGACTTTTCCGATTATGTTTTCTCCTTTAGACCCGTCTATTATGTACACCTGTTCTCAACACGTTTGGAAGACCACCAATGATGGGCAAAGTTGGGAGAAAATCAGTCCAGACTTAACTTATGCAGACCCAGAAACTTTGGGTAAAACAGGTGGTGTTTTGACGATGGATATGAACGGTCCTGAAATTTATGCAACAGTATTTGCTTTAGCACCCTCCAATCATGATGTGAATACGATTTGGGCAGGTTCAGATGATGGCAAAATTCATATAACCAGAAATGGTGGTAAAAATTGGTCGGATATTACTCCTAAAAATTTACCAAAATTTTCTAGAGTCAGTATTATTGAAGAATCCTTACATGAACCTGGCGTATTATATGTCGCTGCTAATCGCTATCAAGTGGATGACCGCCAACCTTATGTGTATCGTACTGAAGATTATGGTAAAACTTGGAAAAAAATTATTAATGGTATAGCCGATGGACATTTTGCCAGAGCAGTTCGAGAAGACCCTGTCCGAAAAGGCATGCTTTTCTTAGCTACAGAACATGGTGTTTATGTCTCTTTTAATAAGGGTGATTTATGGCAAACATTGCAATTGAATTTACCTGATACACCGATAAGAGATTTAGTTGTTAAGGACAACGATGTAGTTTTAGGTTCGCACGGCAGAGGGTTTTGGATTTTAGATGATATTGGACCTTTGCGGCAATTAACGCCTGAATTGGCAAAGGAAGACATCATTTGTTTCCAACCAACGGATGCGATTCGGGGCATTAGCGAATTAGTCGTTCCTTATTATTTAAAAGAGCAGGCGGATTCTGTAACTGTTGAAATATTGGACGAAGCAGGGAAAGTGATTGATACCTTTACAGGAAAAGAAACAGAATACAAACCAGACCCCAATTTACCTTGGTGGATGAGAGGTGGTTCGAGTACCCCGACAACTGCTGCGGGTATGAATAATTTCACTTGGGATTTGCGCTATCAAGGGGCAACGTCCTTTGATGGCATGATTATTTGGAGTGCTCGTCCGACGCGTGGACCAAAAGCACCACTAGGAAAATATCAAGCGAGGTTTACGGTCGGTGATTTTACGAAAACTTGGCCTTTTGAAATTAAAATGGACCCGAATTTAAAAGGGATTACTAAAGCGGACTTACAAGAACAATTTGACTTAGCCGTAAAAATCCGAGATAAAACTTCTTTGGCGAACCAAGCGGTTATTGATATTCGAAAAATGCGCGCTGATTTAGAAAAGCAAGTGAAAGCAGGTCAATTAAAAGCAAGTGCAATTGAGGCTGTTGTGAAAAAGATGACGACGGTAGAAGAAGACTTGTACCAAGTTAAAAATCAAAGCGCGCAAGACCCTTTAAATTTCCCAATTAAATTAAATAATCGCCTAGCTTCTTTAAGAAGAAGTCTAGAAAATGGAGATGCACGTCCTACGGATGGTGCTTATCAAGTTTTTAAAGAATTGTCTGCGGAGTTGGAGGGGCATTTGGAGACTTGGAAGCGGTTGCAGGAAGAGGTGAAGGGGTTGAAGTAGGCAGTTAGCAGTGTGACAGTAGGCAGTATACAGATCGTGATGACTGCCTACTGTATTCTGCCTTCTGAATTTCCTAATTAGATAGGATTAGACACTGATTTTTCTTTGAAAAATACACGGATAAGACGGTTACTATACTAGATTTGCTCTAGGTCAGATGCCCTAACACTGCCTACTGCCTACTGCTAAACTGCCTACTGAATCACCCCTGCGCATCAATAGCCGCAATCCCCACCATATCCACAATCTGTCGTACACTCGCTCTCATTTGTAAAATGTGAACAGGCTTATTCAGTCCTAAAAATACGGGGCCGATGACATCCATTTGGGCGGCAGTATTTAATAGATTATAGGCAATATTGGCGGAAGATAAGTTCGGGAAAATAAGAACATTGGCCTTATGCCCTGCTAATTTGGAGAAGGGGTAGAGCTTTTCTAAATCTTCTTTATTTAAAGCTAAATGCGCTTGCATTTCACCGTCCACTATCCAATCTGGATGCTTTTCTTGTAAAATTTGGTTGGCCTTGCGCATCAATTGAGCCGATTCTCCATTGGGTACTGACCCAAAATTAGAATAGGTGACAAAGGCAATTTTAGGTTCTATGTTGAAGGCTTTTACTTTTTCAGCGACTAACTCTGCAATATTGGCAACATCGGCTGCGGTTAAATGATGATTAACCGTTGTGTCCGCTAAAAATAGAGGACCATCTTTAGTGGTCAAAATGTGCATACTTGCTACTTTGCTCACGTCGGGTTTACTACCAACTACTTGCAAAGCAGGTTTGACCATAAAAGGGTAACGTTTAGACAAGCCACCAATCATGGCATCTGCATCCCCCATTTCTACCATCATTGGGCCATAGTATCTTCTAGACAAGATTAAATCTTCTGCTTCCGTGAGGGTAAACCCTTTTCGTTTTCGTTTTTTATAAAGATGCTGGGCGTAATTTTCTAGTAAAGTTTGTTCTTTTGCATCAGCAGGGTACTTAGGGTTGATAATCGGTACATTCGGCAAAGCAATATCATGTTCCTGCAAGATAGCAGCAATCTTATCTTTTTTACCCAATAAAATAGGCAAGGCAATTTTTTCTTCTAAGACAATTTGTGCCGCTTTTATGACCGCCAATTCATCCCCTTCTGTAAATACGACTCGTTTGATGTCTTGTTTTGCTTTGGTTTCTATGACTTTGGATAGGGTGTTGTCATTTCCTAGCCGTTTGGCTAATTCTGTTTTATAAGCTTCCCAATCTTTGATAGGGTATTTTGCAATTCCTGTTTCCATCGCTGCTTTGGCTACGGCAGGTGCAACAGTCGTAATCAATCTTGGGTCCACCGGCTTTGGAATGATATAATCTTTTCCAAACTTCAATTTTGAGGTATTATAAGCTAGATTTACAATATCAGGAACTTGTTTTTTTGCTAATTCTGCCAATGCGTACACCGCCCCAATTTTCATTGCCTCATTGATTTCTGATGCCCTTACATCTAGCGCACCTCTAAAAATGAAGGGAAAACCTAAAACATTATTTACTTGATTTGGATAATCAGAACGGCCTGTTGCCATAATACAATCTGGTCGAGTTGATTTTGCTAGTTCGTAACTGATTTCTGGGGTAGGGTTCGCCATAGCAAAAATGATAGGTTCTTTTGCCATTCCCTTCACCATTTCTGCACTTAATATATTTCCTTTGGATAAACCAATAAATACATCAGCTCCTTTTAAGATAGCCAGCAAGGACGTGTCCATTGGGACGGTATTATTGATGAACTCAGGTTTTTTTCCATTCAAATTGTCTCTATCTCCATGGATTAAGCCTTTGCTATCATACATGTAGATATTTTCCTTTTTTGCGCCAAGCGAAACGTAAATTCGAGTACAAGAAATAGCCGAAGCACCTGCTCCATTGACCACAATTTTTACTTTTGAAATATCTTTCTTCACTAATTCTAACGCATTTAATAAAGCTGCGCCACTGATAATCGCCGTACCATGCTGGTCATCGTGCATGACTGGTATATTCAATTCCTTTTTGAGTCGTTCCTCAATTTCAAAACAAGCTGGTGCGGAAATATCTTCTAAATTAACCCCGCCGAAGGTAGGTTCTAATATTTTGACCGTGCGGATAAATTCATCAATATCTTTGGTGTCTAATTCTAAATCAAAACAGTCAATGTCGGCATAAATTTTAAAAAGCAATCCTTTACCCTCCATGACTGGTTTACTAGCCTCTGGGCCAATATCGCCAAGTCCTAAAACGGCTGTTCCGTTACTTATGACCGCTACTAAATTTCCTTTGGCAGTATATTTATAAACATCATTCACATTGTCATGAATGGCTAAACATGGGTCAGCCACTCCTGGAGAATAAGCTAAGGATAAATCTCTTTGATTAGCTGTTGCTTTGGTAGGGATGACCTCAATTTTTCCTGGTCTTCCGTCAAAATGATAGGCTAATGCTTCTTCTTTTAATGACTTTTTACTCATGATTTTGGTTTTGATTTT
>CALLVC010000277.1 GCA_938010785.1 uncultured Saprospiraceae bacterium | reverse complement strand
ATGTCCAACGGGTTTTTTATTTTCTAGCCATTTTTTGATAGAACGCATAAATAAATAGTCTGAAATTTAATGATGAATTGACTTCTTATAATGTGGTGAGCTATGATGAACGGTATGTGTTGCCCACCCTAAGCCGATGCTATGCATTAAGCGGTGGTCTCTATATATGTTTTTTGACTTAAGTCAAAAGAAATCTCCTAAAAACCCCTCATATTTGTATTGTAAAAAGATTAATATCTAAATTCCATTACAATATGAATAAAGAAAAATTCTTTCCTTTCCTACTACTCCTTTGTGGGTTTTATGCTAAAGGGCAAATTTATGACGATTATATCGGCGCAGGCCATGTAGAAGGCGTAACGGTTTTATCAAGTTCAAATGAAGGACAAATGGATGCAAATAACACCATAAGTGGCGGTGGTTTTAGGGTAGACGAATATCAAGCTGCTCGTTTTTTAGGTTTTGCTTCACTTGGAGCAGATTTTGAAACCATTCAAACGGTTGCTAATCAAGGGATTTCTAATTGGCTAGATGGACAATTTGCACAGGTTCCTTTGGTTAATTTTAAAGATAAAACTTGGGAAATTTGGGAGCATTTTTATCCCCAATACATCGCCATTTACGGTCGGAATTTTATCGAAAATCATGGAGATGCAGTAGTACCTTATTGGTATTATTGGAAAATGGCTTGGTGGCACAATATCATGACTTCCGATGACCATCTTCGCCAACGAACGGCACAAGCTTTGAGTCAAATCTTTGTGATTTCGGAGAAGTCCAATCTGCAATTAAGCGGTCCCGGAATGGCGGATTATTACGATATGCTTTATAAGCATGCCTTTGGCAATTTTCGAGATTTGCTCTACGATGTTTCCCTTCATCCGATGATGGGCTATTATTTGAGTCATTTGGATAACCCAAAATCCGACCCTGCGAATAATATTCACCCCGATGAAAATTATGCTAGAGAAATTATGCAATTGTTTTCTATCGGTTTGTTTGAATTAAATGTAGATGGGACTCGAAAATTGGATGCGCAAGGACGAGCGATTCCTACTTATGACAATACTGACATTAAAGAATTTGCCAAGATTTTTACAGGATTGACTGCTTCGGGCTATTATTGGCCATGGGAAGATTACTCCTTTTTGCCACCTGAATTTGGGAATAAAGCGTTTAATTCTCCTATTTCTACTGTTACCTGGGAACCAATGGTTGCCTTTGAAAATCAGCATGAACAAGGGCCAAAGTACTTATTAAATGGACAAGTTGTTCCCGCAGGACAAACGACTTTGGAAGACATTAATGATGCCATTGATAACTTATTTAATCATTCTAATGTAGGGCCTTTTATTGGCAAATTATTGATTCAACGATTTGTGAAATCTAATCCTTCTCCTGCTTATGTGGCTAGAGTGGCAAGTAAATTTAATGACAATGGAGTTGGGGTAAGAGGAGATATGAAAGCTTTAATTCGAGCAATTCTGACGGATGCCGAGGCTTTAGATTGCTCTTGGGAAGACGATGCGCATCATGGTAAATTAAGAGAGCCTTTACTCCGATATACCCAAGCTATGCGGGCTTTTAATGCTCAAAATCAATCTGGTAGGATGTGGAATTGGGGTTATTTATTTGATGAAGCGGTGGACCAAGGGATATTGGCTTCGCCAAGTGTGTTCAATTTTTATTTACCTGAATTTCAACCGAATGGTCCGATATCCGATGATGACTTGGTTGCACCAGAATACCAAATCCATACTTCTGCTACGTCTATCAATTTTATCAACTTAGCGCATGATTGGTTCATTAAGGAATTTTATATGGAAGTTGCAACGCACGCAGGTAATGATTCCCATAATGCACCTAGCTATAATGAAAACGATTTAGACCCTGTGGATTATGTCTATTTGGATTTGACGGATGAATTGGCGATTGCGGATAATCCTGCTGCCTTAGTCGAACGATTAAATTTGATTTTGACGGGTGGGGCTTTTTCGGACGCTACTAAGACGAATATTGTGAATGCGATTACGCCACTTTCTGATAATAATGAGCGTGTGAAGGCTGCTTTGTATTTAGCTTTTATTTCTCCTGATTATAGTATTCAGAAATGACAGGATGAACGATAATTAAAAGGCACAGAGCGCCTTTTAGTTATTGTGAACCGCAGAGCGGATGGGATGGGATAGGTAGGTCGTGCTTCTTAGTCGTGTTCTTAGATTAACCACTAACAACTAACCACTAACAACTAAAAAAATGGATTATAAATTAAATAGAAGAAAATTTTTAGGGCAGGCATCTTGTGCGGCTATAGGGTCTACCACTTTGTTGTCTACGATTTTGAATATGGGCGTGGCTAATTCTTTGGCTGGTATGAATATGTCTACTTATTCGGCAAGAGGAGATTATAAGGCGATGGTTTGTATTTTGTTGGCTGGAGGGAATGATAGTTTTAATATGTTGGTGCCTCGAAATGGTAGCCATTATTCAGAATATGCCAATACTCGGTCGAATTTGGCTTTGCCGCAGGGGGATTTATTGCCCTTAAATTTTACGGATACGAATGGTAAACAGTTTGGTTTGCATCCTTCCATGCCAGAGGTGCAATCTCTTTTTAATGATAATAAATTAGCCTTCGTGTCTAATGTTGGGACGCTTATTGAGCCAACAATTAAGACCCAATATTTGAATAAAAGTAAGCCTGTTCCTGTTGGCTTATTATCTCATGCTGACCAGATTCAGCAATGGCAGACTTCGATTCCTCAGACTCGGTCTTCTAAAGGGTGGGGTGGTCGAATGGCGGATATTTTGCAGGCAGGTAATGCTAATCAAAATATCTCCATGAACATTTCTTTATCAGGAACGAATATCTTTCAGGTGGGCAATCAATCCGCTGAATATGCGATTCGGGCCTCTGCTGGAGGTAGTGTTGGCATCAGTACCTATGATGGAACGAGCGCTTTGGATAATGCGCTGAGACAAGGGGCCGAAAGTTTATTAGCGCAGCAATATCAAGATATTTTTAAATCCACTTTTACGAATAAAATTACAGAGGCTCAGTCCAATCATGTGGAATTTAGTGCAGCCCTTAGTCAAGCGCCTGTTTTAAGCACTTCCTTTTCTGATAATGCCGTTTCTGCTAATATGGAATTGATTGCCAAGACTATTGCCGTTAGAGATGTGTTGGATGTCAAAAGACAAACTTTCTTTATCACCATTGGCGGATGGGACCATCATGACGAAGTGTTGAACAACCAAGTGGCTATGTTGAGTGTGGTAAGCAAGGCTTTAGCGGAATTTCAAACTGCAATGGAAGAATTGAATCTGTCTGACTGTGTGACTACTTTTACCGCTTCTGATTTTGGAAGAACCTTGACTTCTAATGGCAATGGCAGTGACCATGCTTGGGGTGGCAATGTAATGGTCATGGGAGGGGCGGTTAATGGTGGACAAATCTATGGCAACTATCCTTCTTTAGCCCTCAATAGTAGTGATGATGTTGGTGGTGCTATTTTATTACCTACTATTTCTACAGATGAGTATTTTGCGGAGTTGTCTAAATGGTTTGGAGTTGCTAATGGGGATTTAAGTTATGTTTTACCAAACGTCGGTAATTTTTATGATGTGAATAGTGGGCGTTTGCCGATTGGGTTTATGAATGTTTGATGAGTTATAATTTTTAATAAGGAGTGTACGAAGTACTTATTATATATGATTTTTGACACGGAAGGACACGGATTTTGACGGTTTCTTTGCTTGATTTGCTCTAGGTCTTGTTCAAAACATAATCAAAGCATACCTTTTCGCAAGAAAACATAATAATTCATAACTTCAAACCGTGTCTTTCCGTGTCAAAAAACAAACTCCGTACAGCCTTAATTTTTAATTTCAAATGATAAATTTTAAAATAATATTTTCCTTATCTATAACAATCCTTTTTTTTAATCAGTTAATATTTTCTCAATGTGAAAGTGATGAACATTCAACTAATGTAAATGATAGTTGGTTGTCCTGTCAAACTACTGCCATTCCAAATAGTTCGGGAACAACAGCCTATCATTGGCTTTATTACGATTTAGGATATAATTATTCCTTGAGTACGGTTAAAGTTTGGAATTACAATGTCGAAAACGAAACGGCTAATGGTATTAAAGATGGGGAGATTTTTTATTCTGAAGATGGGCAAAATTGGATGTCAGGTGGAACTTTTCAAATTCCAGAAGCTAATGGACAAGCGGATTATGCTGGTTGGGAAGGGATTGATTTAAATGGGATAGTTGCTCGATTTATCACCATTACTGCTTATAGTAACTGGGGCAATGATAATTGTACAGGCTTATCAGAAATTCGATTTAATATTGGGGAGCAGATTACATCAATTAGAGAAAGAGAACTGCCCAACGCTGAATTGCTCGTCTTTCCAAATCCAACTAGTCAAGTATTATCGGTTTCCTTGAAGAATAATCAGCAAATTGAGGAACTGATTATTGTAAATAGTGCGGGGCATGAAGTTTTTAGACGACAAAATCAAACTGATAAATTCACAATGGATGTGGCGGCTTTTCCTGCTGGCATGTATTACCTTAAAGTATGGACGAAGCATCAAATCTATTTGGTCAAAAAATTTGTAAAAACGGATTTGTAGGTCTCTCGGTAGAAAAGCCTTTAGGCTTTCCTGTCACCGACCTTTAGGTCGAAATTGTTAAATCGTGATAATTATATTGTTTTTTATTGTAGGCCTAAAGACCTTTGACGGGAAAGCCATCGGCATTCTACCAGTTGAATCAATTTTTATAGAAGCCGAACCGCTAATTTGCAAACCTACTTTTTTGCCCTAATGCGGCTCAAAGTCTCTTGAGAGATACCTAATAACGAAGCGATATGACCTAAATTGACCCGTTGTGTTACATCTGGAAAAGTAGCTAACAATAAATCATATCGCTCTTTGGCCGTCATAAACAAATACCCTTTGTAAAAAGCATCCAAATAAGATAATTGTTGTTCTGCCATTTTCCTCCCATAATGATTAAATGATGGATGTTGTCGGTATAAGGCTTCTAAATCTTCTTTTGTGAAGGAAATAATAGTGGAGGCTTCCAAAACTTCTACATTTTCAAAAGAAGATTTTTTATCCAAGAAACTATACCAGGCAGTGAAAGGCATATTTTCTTTGTAAATCCATGAGGTAATGTCTTTGGCATTATGGTAATAATACGTTCTTGCTGTTCCTTTTTCTAAAAAATAAAGTCGATGCGCTATTTGTCCTTCTTTGACTAGTAGACTTCCTTTAGGAAGGGTTTCTATTTTTGCTACTTTCTCAAGGGCTTCTATTATTTCCTTTGAAAATGGAGTAGTGGAGGTGTTTAATAGTTGATTGAAATTGACCATTGTATTGCTTTTATGGACGATTGCTGACCCTTTCATGGTGCTATAATTGATGAACCTCAAATTCTCTAGTCCATTCTTTCGATTGATTCGGTTGGATGTTTACATTATAAAACAATTCTGGGCTAATGACATGCTTCCAACCCCAAAGATTTATTTTATCCGTTTTGAAATCGCCACTTTCGCTAATCGCAATTTTATGTGCTGAATGTTGTAATGCCCATGTGGCAAACACTTCTTTGTTGCCAGAAAGATTACTAAAAAAGAATTGTTCTTTTGGGTTACCGTTAAATTTAAAATCTCTCCTTCCTATAGCTACTTTCTTTTCTGGATTAACCGTCTCGCCAAACAAAATGGGCTTTACTTGAAAAGGGAATTCTAATTGGTACTGCGGACTAATAGTTGAATGATTAATCTGCATAAAATTATGTACATATTCATCGGTACGGATGACTTTTTTTCCTGTGTTTTTGAGTGAATAGTGGATACTAAAACCATTTCCTTTTAATTCAATAGTCTTGGTCAATACGTAGGCATAACCGTTGATAAGTTCCGACTGACATCTGATGATTAGTTTATTTGCCTCAGATTCAATCGTAAATTTGGCAGGTTTTATTTCATATTTTTCACTAAATGAATAGTTGACACCTTTCTTTTTTAATAGCCCAATCCCGATTTTATGAAACCATTCCCCAATTTCCACTGCTTCAAAACCTAAAGCGGTATCTATTCCAAATTCATTGTAAAACCCTTGACCTAGGATGGATTCGTCTTCGCTATCTTGGCGCTCCAAAGTGGTCAAAGGGACTCCTTGAAACTTCACACTTTTTATTTTTCCAGTCCAGTCAAATCTAGAGAAATTGTAACCTTCCAAAGGTTCGTCAATGTATATTTCTAGATGCTTATTTTTTAAAATATGTGGCATAGGATGGAAAGTAGAATTTTGAAAAGTCTTAATTGATTTTTTGACGCTGAAAGGCGCTGTTTAAAGTTATGATTTATTATGTTCTTTGAATAAGAAACACAAGAAAACATAAAAAAGTCATAAAGAATCTGCGTCCTTCAGCGTCAAAATACTTTTTACACAGCCTCTGACTTCTGACCTCTAAGGAATGGTACATTAATAAATTGCGTTTTTATGCGCAGCAAGTAGAAGAATGTAAATTTATTATTGAACTATTCCTAAAGCCCTAAAATAGAATTAAAAACCATGAAAAATAGGTAAAAGCGTTTCTTAACCCAATTTCGGAACCAAGATAGGCGTATTCGCTTTATAATTTTCATAATCAGCTTGCCCGCCCCATTTCTTATCAGCTTTGGCTTCTAACCCAGGAATACCGCTAACCTTTACGAGCAATAAGCATACAAAAATTGGAGAGAGTAAGGCAACCCATTGCCATCCTCTTAAAACTGGAATGGCAATAATAAAAACGCCGGTCCAAAGCATAATTTCTCCAAAATAGTTTGGATGGCGAGATTTTGACCATAAACCTGATTGAATAAATTTCCCTTTATTGGCAGGGTCTCTACGGAATTTACGTTTTTGATAATCCGCAATAACTTCAAAAAGAAAGCCAATTATCCAAATTACAAAACCGACTATTGCAAATAGACCAAGTTCTTTTCGGGTAGTAGAGGTAATCGCTATCATGGCAGCAGCAGCGGTTAAAGTGACCCATAATGCTTGGATGGTCCAAATATTTAAGAAGCGAAAGAAGTTAGGTTTGATTTTGTCAAATCGGTCATCTTTCCCATCTTGTAAGATTCGATTGAATAAAAAACTACCTAAACGAACCGCCCAGATAATCACTAAAGCAGCCAATAACATAGACCGATTGTCGAGATTATCACTTAATTTGA
>CALLVC010000276.1 GCA_938010785.1 uncultured Saprospiraceae bacterium | reverse complement strand
AGTTGCATTTGGAGAGGAGATTATTTTTAAAAAAGCTTTTGGACAAAATAGTAAGGAACGGGTGCCGCCAGCGGCATGAGAAATAATGGTGTCGCCTGTACGGGCTAACCAACACTACATTTTTATGATGTCTGTTATGGTAGCAGAGCGTTTTGTGACTTTACATGCTTTGCGTCATAGCTTTACAACACATCTATTAGAAAAAGGTATTCCGCTTCAGGTGCTTCAAGATTTGTTGGGGCATAATTCAATTAAAACAACTGAAATTTATTTACATATTTCTAATAAATTTAGAAATGAATTAAGAAGCCCTCTAGATGATTTGTCAATTTAAAATTAGCTTATTATTCAGAATAAATGAAATTTACTTACATTGCATTTATAGAATAGCTTAGTAGGTCAAAACATAAAGGTTTGTGATGTGCTATTGACCCTTATTCCTTTGGTGCCTTAATCCAAGTATTGTGCTTGGCTCAACAGCTCATACAAACCTTAATGTTCGCTTCCACCAAAAAAGAAAAAACAACAAAATCGGAGAATCAATCGAAAGGCTGCTAAAATGGCAGTCTTTTCGTATTTTTACAGAAAATAGAGAAAATGCAACATAAAAAACATATTCGCTTCGATTGGGCGATAAAAAGACTACTAAGGCAAAAAGGAAATTTTTGAATATTGGAGGGCTTTTTAAGTGAATTGCTTAAAGAGGATATTCAAATATTGGAAATTATTGAAAGGTACCTATGCGGGGCTACGTTAATGGAGATTATTCTCATCCCGTCCGCTTGCAGCTACTTCCACCACCGGCCTAACCAAATCAGCTCGTGGACATTTTTTGAAAATAGAAAAATCATCTACCAAAATATTTCCAGGGTAAGGGACAAAGATACTTTTAGCGTAGTAAGCCTCTAAAATGATATAATCGTAATCCTCTTTTGGGAATACCGTAAAGTCATATTTTTTCCAATCCGTATTCTTAATCGACTCGCTTTCGCATAATAATTGACTTTTTTCACAAAATGATTTGCCGCCATAAATTCTTAAGCGAATTGGAATGTTGTAATTGACATAGCTTTTAGAATGCGCTAGCTGTACACTAAAAGAGTAACATTCTTTTCCTTTCATCTGCTCCACCAATTTCTGACCTATCACTTCGTAACTTCCATCTGGCCGAGTGATGAGTCCAACGTAAGTTTCCCCATCGAAAGGCTCCAAATAGACGCCCCAAAAACCTGGTAGAATATCAGGAGTAGACCCTTTTTTGCAACTATGCCAGCGTTGGGGCATAGTGGCGTCTTGTGGTTCGTCTTCGAATGACGCATTTTCCAAACGAAGGTCTTGCGCTTGCAATAAAAATGGAAGTAGCGTTAGTAGAAATATGATGGTCGCCTTCAAATTAGTGTAGTATTAGAAATGATGAATGATGCTAAAGGATGAGGAAAATAATAACCTACCAGTCTGACGGATTCTTTTTACTTTTAGCTGTGTTAAAATTTTTCAACGTAGCAAAGGCTATGTTGAAAAGCATCCCATCCTCAAGCGGTTCACCCGTACGGGCTCATCTTGCTAAAAGAAAAAACCTGCCTGCCGGTAGGCAGGTAACCTCGTCATTTCTGATACTTTATTAATTGCCTCATCCCTAACTAACCCAAAATTAACCTTTTTTTAGGCATCATTTCAATGCTAATTTTAGATAAAATAGCCAATAACCTTTCATTAACCCAGATATGCTCAAAAAAATGTTAATTTTGAGGATTATTGATTAGAGGTGTTAAGAGAAATTTAAAAAGTTAAATCTTTATTCAAATTTTGAAAATCTGCAAGATGTTCTCCCCCGTTGGCGGGGGTCGGGGGGTGGAATAAATAATCAAAAAATCCTCCCCCAGCCCCCTCCAGAGGGGGAGAAAGCTCGTGCAATCCCTACAAAATTGTCGAAAAACGATACCAAATTATTTCTCTTAACACCCCTAATTATTGATACACTATTCTGAACTAATACCTTACTTTTTCAAACCTATGTCGGATTTATTAGGTAAACCACCTACAAAACGGGCAAAACCCAATTACTTTTATTCCATTGTTAGTATGGCTTTGGTCTTATTTCTATTGGGCTTCTTTGGTTTAGTTTTGTTGCAAACCCAACAATTAATTGAAATTTTTAAGGAAAGGGTGAATGTGTTGATAGAAATCGAACCGGGAACTGATTCTTTAACTATTACTACCTTATTGAATGATTTAAAAATGGTAGCCTATACCAAAAAAAAATCCATCAATTATACCTCGAAGGAAGCAGCTATAAAATCTCTGCAAGAAGATTTTGGAGAAGAATTTATGGCTTTGGATTTGCCCAACCCACTTTACGATGTGGTCACATTTAATGTGAAGGCGGAATATATGAAATCTGATTTATTAAGTCAGATTAAGAAAAACTTTAAGACGAAGGATTACGTAAACGATGTATATTACCAAGAAGGATTGGTAAACATGATTGCTAAGAATGTTAAAAAACTAGGATGGTTTGCTTTAGGTTTCAGCGGATTATTTCTAATTGTTGCGGTTACTTTAATCCACAACACCATTCGTTTAGCACTTTACGCCAATCGTTTTTTGATAAAAAATATGGAATTAGTGGGCGCTTCATGGGGCTTTATTAGTCGGCCATATATTCAAAAAAGTGTTTGGCATGGCATATTGAGTGCTTTGTTAGCAATTGCTGCATTAGTTTTAGTACTTTTGCTCGCTCAAAGAGAGATTGTTGAGCTACAAGCCTTGCAAAACCTTCCGAAATCCTTACTTTTATTTGGAGGGCTTTTGCTTTTGGGTATTTTAATTAGCGGAGTTAGCACTTGGTTTGTAATCAATAAATACTTGAAAATGCGCTTGGACGATTTGTATTAGTACCGATGAATAAACCCGCCTAAATGCGTAGCGGGCAGGTTTGTTGATGCTATAAAATAAAAACGATATTTAAATCATATAAATTTTTGAAATAGCGGTTAGCCTTTTTTGATTCTCCATAAACTACAACTTTAGAATCTTTAAAATAAGCTAGCCTTTCAACCTGAATTAAAAATGAGTAAAAAGAAAAAGATATCCCCAAAGAAAAAAGTAGTAGCAAGTAACCGTTCAGCAGCAACTGCAACTGCACCTAAAAAAAGAATTCAACCGACTAGGTCTCGTAAAAAAAGTGTAACTACTTCTTCTTTACCAAAGGAAGAATTAATCTTTGGCAAA
>CALLVC010000275.1 GCA_938010785.1 uncultured Saprospiraceae bacterium | reverse complement strand
TATGTTGAGGGTGTGAGTATTTTTTGGCTATTGTTCTAAAAAAATCATTGGATAGCACCGCTATGGAATTATTTTTATAGGACGATAGACGGAAAATAATCCAGCCTAACTTATCATAATTAGCTTGACTTACTACTTAGTTACGAGTAAAGAAACAAATGTCCATCTTATTTTTTGCTCGTTGCTAATTGAGTAGACAAATTGCACGTCAGGTTCACAAAATACTGATTATAAGTAAGGAGTAATATATCCTTAAAACTGTAAAAAATAAAAAGTCCGCTCATTGAACTACTTCAATGAGCGGACTTTTTTTATTATATTAAGTAGTAGATAAAAAAAGGCCACAACAAAAGGCTTTGTTGTGGCAAAGTGAAACTCTCTCTACTTAGTTTCTAATACAAATGTAATTAATCTTTAATAAATTTCCTAACGATTTGTTGATTTTCTACGGTAATCTGTAAAATGTAAGTACCACTTTGTAAATCAACAGTAGGAAGATTTATTTTCTGATGCCCTTCCTCTTGTTGAAGAGATTTTTCAATTACCCGTCTTCCCAACATATCATAAACCGTAATATTTACTGGTCCATCAATATCCAATTCATAATCTAAGTTTAAATTAGCGGAAGTTGGGTTTGGGTACATTTTATTAAATACTATTGGTTCGTATTCGCTAAGTGTCTCTTCAGCAGCATCTGCTGTAACTCTTCCCGAAAGGGTAGAGAATCCGTAGATAGGACCATAATCAGTCCAACCCTCTGGGCATCTTGACCGGAAACGGATTTCATATTCCGTACTAGAGAATAGATTCCTTAACGTTTTTCTAGTTCTAGAAGTACTTACTTGAGTCCAATTGGTGAAACCAGATTCTCTATATTGAATTTGATATCTATTGGCATCAGGAATCGCATCCCAGTTTATTCTAACTCTAGTAATATTGTTAAAATATTCCAAATCAGTAGGAATAGCTGCCGTACATAAATCTGCTGGTGGTGGTGGTGCAGTTGTTCCACAATCACTATTTCCTGCGCTAAAAGATTTAGTTTCAGAAGCATTGAATAAGCCATCACTACTAGCTAGGATATTATTGTTTAGGTCAACGATAGCATATTCTCCATTACCATATTCACAACAAATACCATCAGCAAAAGCATCAAAAATAGTGAAAGTATAGCAACCACTTGGTAGACAAGCTTCTTCTTGAATGACGGCTCTATTAAAGTCAACATAAGGTCCACCACTAGCCATTTCGTTACCATCTTCGTCTTGTAAAGTCCAAGTAGTTTCACTACCATAGTTATCCGGTCTAATTAAAATGAAGACTAGATTTTCAGAACAATTAGTAGGACAATCAGCACAACCAGGTGCTCCACAATCAATCCCTGTTTCTTGCCCATTTTGAATACCATCGTCACAAGTTGGCTCCGTTACACATGGACTACAAGCAGTACCACCACAGTCTACTCCCGTTTCATCCCCGTTTTGCACGCCGTCATCACAAGTGGGGTCTGGACAATCAGCACAGTCTGGACCACCACAGTCTACTCCCGTCTCTGCTCCATTTTGAATACCATCATCACAAGTTGGTTCAGCAGGAGGGCCACATACTGTAGCTCCATTTCGAACGAAAGACTGTAAATTTGATTGTACATAATTTTCCATTCTAGAAGATTGCCCAGCGGAGAACATATACATACATTCATCATTCGTATAATCCATATAATTCATATGCATGTCAGTAGAACCACAAGCAACTTTTCCATTTTGAGGACAACCGTAATTAGGGCCATCAGAATTTGGGGTATCGTCCACACCATCATCTCTATTACAACCACCATCTCCCCAAATGTGGTCTAATAAAAAGAAGTGACCAATTTCATGAGTTAAGGTTCGACCTCTGTCTAGCGAACTTGAAGTACTCACGTCTCCACAAGCACCGGTTCCACCGAAAGCAAATTTTGCAATGACCACACCATCTCCATTTCCTCTACCACCAAGTGGCGAATAGCCTAAAATATTGTCTCCAATATCGGTGACAAAAATATTCATGTACCCACTCCAATCGTTCACACGGTCACCTGTAGTTTGGTTAATAGTAATAGCCATTTGACCATCTCCTAAGTTATAGCCTGCCGGGTGGTTGGACGTAGCGACACAAAATTCAACACAAGTTTCACCATTAGAAACACCTGGAAAAAGACTAGCTGTTCCATTGGTCCAGCTATCAATATCCACGTTAGAACCTTGAAAATCAGCATTCAAGGTAGCGATTTGTTGATTGACTAAATCTTCTAAACAAGTACGGTCATTTGAAGAAATGCCTTGAAAATGTACGGCAATTGGAATCGTTACGATAGATTCGCAATCCAATCTAGATTGTGTAGTTCGCTCTTTTGCCAGCTCATTAAAAGCGGCCATTCGTTCTCGAAAATTTTGTTGATAGGCTGGGTCTTCCATTAAAATGGCATGGTGTTCAGTAGACCCACATTTTCGTTCTTGAGCAGATAAATTGGTTAAGAGGGTAAAGGTAAATAAGGTTAAAAATAGACGTAAAAATTTCATACTTTAATCTGAGATTAGGATAAACGCAGTACTATGAAAGGTACACTATGAAATAGTACAACGTTTGTTGATAGATAGTAAAATGGTAAATACTTCAAACCATTGAACTATATCAATAAAAAATTTTGATTTAAGGACATTCGTTTTTTCCAAAATAAATTGCCTTTTTGTGTTGTGAGGGTAGGAGTAGAAAGTAAAAGGCAACATCGTTTATGTTCACGGTATTTTTTTCTTTGTAAATACAAAAACTGCAAGTACTAGCATGTAGTAACTATATATTTTTGTGTATACATTTATCGGTTTTCAGGACAAAAAGTCGTAAACATTTTGGAGAAAAGTATCAGGTAAGTCGCAAATGTGTGTTGTGTGTAAGCAGTTTCCAAAGAATAAAAAGATGCGATTTTTTTTGTTACAATTTCCTAATCGAGACTAGTTTGTCATGTAAGTTTTGTTGAAAAAAATGCGGATTGATTGAACTGCATTATGTATTAATCAACAGGCGTTAGTTTTATCGAATATTATCGACAAAATAATCATTTAAAGTAACGGAATACAATTATTTCAATTATATAAAATATTAGCTTGAAACAAAGTAAAGTCAACTTTGCGGTAAACAAAATGATTTAATGGATTGCTGAGTGGTTGTATATTGGATGGATAGAAAGTAGAGATTTAGATGAAATCTCTAAGATTGCAATTAGTTTTTGATTGTAAATACAGTGCAAATAAATGTAAATATTGAATAAGAATCAAATAGAATATAAAAATAAAATATATTTTGTGCTTGATTTGTATAATTTTTGACAAAACGGGCACGATACAGGTCATTAGTATACAGCTTATAAGTATCTAACTTAAAGTCTTAATCCAACTGCAAGCATACCATAAAAGACTATTAGAATGTAAATTCAGTGTCAAATTCAAAAGGTATTTTTTAT
This sequence comes from uncultured Saprospiraceae bacterium, assembly GCA_938010785.1. Taxonomy (GTDB): domain Bacteria; phylum Bacteroidota; class Bacteroidia; order Chitinophagales; family Saprospiraceae; genus JAFMDF01. The sequence goes on along the minus strand of CALLVC010000275.1, from coordinate 5,432 downwards.
TTAAGGTCGATTAATTTAAATATTTGCGAAAATTCGCTAATATTGACTAATTAATCAAAAACCATCAGAAAATCCTATTTTCTCTAAATCTTTATACATGAAATTATTTTATTCAATTGGGGTTATTCTTTTAGTTGTTTTATGTTTACCACAATGTAAAAGTAGTCAAGGTACAGGTAAGGTGACCATATCGCCCAATCAACAGCCTTTCGAAAAATTATCGGATTATCAATTCTTCAAAGGAGCATTGGCTAATTTACAACCCAATGATAGGGTTTTACCATATGATTTAAATTCTCCATTATTTTCGGATTATGCGGAAAAAGCTAGGTTTGTATGGATGCCTGAAGGAAAGTCCGCCAATTATAAAACAGACCATGTTTTAGATTTTCCAGAGGGAGCAGTATTGATTAAAAATTTTTACTATAATAAGGATGGACAAGATGCTTCCAAAGGAAAGCGGATTATGGAAACACGACTTTTAATCAACCGAAAAGAAGAATGGGAAGCTATTGGATACATATGGAACGATGAACAAACAGATGCTTTTTACGAAGTAGTTGGTGACATTAAAGATGTAAATTGGGTAGATGAGACAGGAAAAGCTAGGTTCGTCGATTACATAATTCCAAATAAAAATCAATGTAAAGGTTGTCATGCCTATGATGGAAAACAATTACCAATTGGCCCTAAGGTTCGAAACCTAAACAAATCTTTTGCCTATGTAGATGGGACGATGAATCAATTAGAAAAGTGGGCGAGCATGGGCTATTTAAATGGATATGATGCAACGGAGAAACATCCAAAAGTAGCGGTTTGGGATGATAAATCTTCTACGGATCTTCACTCCAAAGCAATGGCTTATTTGGATATCAACTGTGGTCATTGTCATAATACCAAAGGGGCTGCCAATACTTCGGGACTGCATTTAATAGCCGATAATGAACTAGATTTGACTTTAGGTGTTTTCAAAGCAACCGTATCAGCGGGAGCAGGAACTGGAGGGCATACCTATTCTATTGTTCCTGGAAATCCAGAGGAATCTATTATGATTTATCGAATGAGTTCAACTAATCCGGGAGCGATGATGCCAGAAGTTGGAAGAAGATTAGTACACGACGAAGGAGTAGCATTGATTTCCGATTGGATTGCAGGTATGGACAAGAAAGAGGCAAAATTATAAATAATTAGAATAGAGAGCAGAGAATAGAGAGTAGAGATTACTTTAGGAAAAATTTGGACTTTTTATATTCTACTGAACACTAAAAAAAATGAATATGTATTTTATTGAAAACTAGATTTTACATTTAGCACAAGCCCCACGTCTAGGAACACGTTAGCACTGGTGGCGGCTGCCTGTCAAAAAACTGTTTGACATGAGGAAATATATTTCCGAACCCGAAGGGATGGGAGGCTAAAAGAAAAGGGCATTTAGTCAACTCCTAAAGCTAAAATTTTATTCAAAAAATTGATTTACATAAATTTACACATTTGATTTTTTTGTTGTTCATTAGAATAGACTTTTTATAGAAAAAGTCAGATGATTTTAATTTAAATAGCTGATAATCAATTTTTTAGAATCTGTAAAATCTGACTTCTGACAGTCTCGATTCATCGGGACGGTCTGACTTCTAATCTCTTTTCTACAAACTAAAACTATATAATGAATAAGCAACTTAAACTTGCAAAGCGACCTGTTGGAATGCCAACAGCAGATACTTGGGTATTAGAAGAAAGCCCAATTCCAACAATTAAGGAGGGAGAATTTTTACTTCGTCAAGACTATATTTCACTAGACCCAGCAATGAGAGGTTGGATGAATGATGCGAAGTCTTACATTCCTCCTGTGCAAATTGGAGAAGTCATGCGAGCAGGCTCTATCGGAGAAGTAATTGAATCAAAACATCCTAATTTTAAAGTTGGAGATTCCGTAACTGGCTGGGGAGGTGTACAACAGTACATTGCAACAGATGGTAAGGGGTTTTATACGGTAGATACAAAATTAGCACCTGCACCAATGTATATTGGTACCTTAGGTATGCCAGGGATGACGGCTTATTTTGGTATTCTAGAAGTTGGTAAAATCAAAGAGGGAGATGTGGTGCTAGTTTCTGGTGCAGCGGGTGCGGTTGGAAGTGTCGTAGGTCAGATTGCAAAAATTAAGGGTTGTACCGTTGTTGGAACAGCAGGAGGACCAGAGAAGTGCAAATATGTCACAGAGGAATTAGGGTTTGATGCTTGTATAGATTACAAAAACGAAAACGTCTATAAAGAATTAAAAAAGGCAGCACCTAAAGGAATTGATGTTTATTTTGATAATGTCGGTGGAGAAATTTTGGATGTTGCTTTGGCGCAAATTAGACCCAAAGCCCGCATCGTTATTTGTGGAGCGATTTCTCAATACAATAATAAAACGGCTATAAAAGGGCCATCTAATTATTTGTCTTTACTCGTGAATCGAGCAACTATGACTGGAATGGTCGTGATGGATTATGCGAAAGATTATGGGACAGCAGCTCAGAATATGGGGATGTGGATGGCACAAGGAAAATTAAAGTCTAAAGAAGATATATACACAGGAATCGATAATTTCTATCAAACTTTCCAACGATTATTTAATGGAAAGAAGATGGGTAAATTGGTGCTAAAGATTAGTGAGTAAAATATTGGAGGTTATTATTGGTCGATAGCAAAGCAATGCTAGGAACCGATAATAACTTTTAATAACTACTAATAACCTCCAATAATTTCCAATAAAAATGATGAAATATTTCCCACTTCTCTTGTGCATTTGCCTATTTGCTGCCTGCCAACAAGGACAAAATGTTATTCCTACCGATGAAGAAATCGCTCAAAATGAAAAGGCATTTAAGACTGCACTTAAGATTCATTTGGATGCCATTTCCGCTAGAGATTTGGAGACTTTAGAAGCGACGCTTTCTCCCCAAGGAGATATGCATTTAATTTTACCGCAGATAAATATCACGACTACGGCTAAAGAATTTATGGACTTTCATAGAGATTGGTTCGAAATACCTGGTTGGACAATGGAAAATAAAATCGTGCATACCAATGTTGGGCAAACGATGGGGATTGGTATTGTAGAAGCGCTATATAAAGAAGAGGAGAGAGATGGTAAACCTTATTTTAATAGAATGCATGTCAGTTACTCCATGAAGAAAATAGATGGTATTTGGTATGTAATAAAAGACCATGCAAGTTCTGTTGAAAAATCGACGGATAGGGAATAGATGTTAGGCAAATCGTTTCACCTTCAATTTTACTTCAAAATATTTTCCCTGACATTCGTCAAATCTCCACATGCCTAAGAAGGGAAATTTATGAAAGAAAAAGAATTAACTAAACCTGTACACGTTTTAATTCTAGGTTGTGGTAGAAGTGGCACCTCAATTTTTGGGGAATTTTTTCAACAGTTATCGTGCTATACCTATTTTAGTGAGCCACCCTATGCAGATTTAAAACAGTATGATTATAGCCAACCCATAGCCATTAAAGTCCCTACAACGAGTAAAAATTATCCACCTACAGCAGGACTTTCTTTCCCACTGGAAGATTTATTGAATACCATTCCGAAGCCCTTAAAAATTTTCTGGCAAGTTCGGCATCCCTTAGATGCAATATGTTCCCTAAAAGTAGGCATTGCTAAAAATTGGGGCCACCATCCAAGACCCTTGGATTGGAAAGATTGGTTGGATAAACCTTTAATTTTACAATGTGCGCATCATTGGAATTATTTGAATACCATTGGATATGAGAAGGTCGAAAATATGGCTACTATAAGTACTTTTGAATCGGCCATTCTGGAAGCAGAAAAATTTGCAAAAAACATTTGTACATTAGTAAATGTAGACCCAAAACTAGAAGTAGCTCCTACCCAAAATTGGTGTAATCGAGTACAAGATACCAATAATAAAAAGTTTGTAGAAGCAATGACTTCTAGGGCTTATTCAACGAATGACCATACCGTGAAAGTAGGACGTTGGCGAGAGAATATGACGGAAGAAGAAAGAAGATTGGTACTTCCAATGGTAGAAGAAACAGCTAAGAAATTTGGGTATAGATTATAGGTTTTGATGGACAATTAATACTTAAGTAGAAGTCCTAAGGTACCCTATTAAAAATATAACAATAAAAAGCTGAATAAAAAATAAAAATATCGCGAATAAAGCTTGCACAGCCGTTCCTATTTTATCTTTCTTTGTTTCAAACACTCGATATAACATAATCAAAATGATTACATAAATAAATAGATTAAAAAGTAGGTGCCATTTGAAAACTATTAGACCAAATAGCCCAAGTAAAGTCGCGAATCCAAGTATAAAGGAATTTATGGTCAGGTGTTCGATAAAATTATACTTTCCAAACATTAACCTTGTAGAGCTACTCAAAAAGAAAACACTTAATATCCAGTAATATTTCAAATAGGTTTTCATCAAATGTCCCGCTTCTTTTCCAGCAAGAAAAATACGAGATTTTTCTACATTTGCATTGTTGGGTACGCTGATTGGTAGTTCTACGAACGATTCTAAAATTATATAAATGGTTGTAGAAAGAATTAGAAAGGTGATAGGATTATTAATACCCTTTCTTCGCCCCTTAATATAATCAATAATTAACTGCTGTGGATGTAAGGCGAGGGTTTTTAAATTGTATAAAAAACCTTTGTCCATATTAGTGATACTAGAAAAAGCTTCCTTTACAACAGAGGTTAAGGTAATTCGTCTAATCCCCGCTTTTTCCCCACAATTAGGGCAAAAATTATTATTATGTTCATTTTGACAAGCGATACAAACCATCTTGTTTTCCTTTGATTTACTATATTGATTAATCAACAATTAAGAGTATGTTTAAAACAACTATAAGCGAGTTAATCCGTGGGGAAATAAGTTAGAAAAACCTTTTTTCCACGGATTTCATTTCCCCACGGATTTAGATATTGAAAGACTAAGGGTTATTTTTTCTTAATGTCTTAAAAAAACCTACCCTAAAAACTATCCGACTCCACATAAGCGTTTATCAATTTTTGCTCACCTTCCATGCCTTCGTGAAAATTTCCATGTTCCATCCCTAAAATACCATCAAACTCTCTGGAATGAATGTATTTAAAAACATTTTTGTAGTTAATTTCACCTGTCGTAGGTTCTTTTCTACCAGGGTTATCCCCAATTTGGAAATAAGCGATTTCATCCCAAGTTTTTTCAATATTCGGAATAAGGTTGCCCTCCTGAATTTGTTGATGATAAATATCAAAAAGGATTTTACAAGATGGGCTATTCACTGCTTTACAAACTGAAAAACCTTGAGCGGCCTTAGTTAAAAATAAACCAGGGTGGTCTCTAAAATTTAAAGGTTCTAAAACCATCGTAATGCCATGCGGTTCACAAATAGCGGAAGCTCTTTTTAGCGTTTCG
>CALLVC010000274.1 GCA_938010785.1 uncultured Saprospiraceae bacterium | reverse complement strand
AACTTTGACCTTGTTAGAAAAAGCTAATTTTTCATGGACAAAATCACCCTTCCATTGAGCAATTTTTCGATTAAATAGTCGAATATTCCAATCTGGATGCCAACCGCAATGTCTTATCCATTGCCCACAATAATTATTAAGCCGATTAATGCTGTAAACTGTATTCTCTTTTAAGGTAAGTTGTTGGAGGTGGCTATTTAGATCTTTTGTTATGACTTCATCAGCGTCTATGGAAATTATCCAATCATTTTTGGCTAGTTGATTGCCATAATTTTTATTCTGGCTATAGCCTTCCCATTCTTTTTGTATGACCCTAGCGCCTAAATCCTTTGCTATTTGAACGGTTTCATCTGTGCTAAACGCATCAATGACTATTATTTCAGTGACCAAACCGTTAAGCGATTGTATGCAACGAGCAATATTAGTTGCTTCATTTTTAGTAATAATGACCGCTGATAGTTTTGGCATTTTTCAAGGTAATGAGGTTTATAAGGTTTATGAGGTAATGAGGTTTATAAGGTTTATGAGGTAGTGTACGTTCATAACCTTAGCACCTATGTCCTTTATGGCCTCGATTTAGGGTACTTTTGCTTTATACAGTACACATTTTCCATTCGTTGTAATCGTATAGTTTGTTTGTGCTTCTACAAAGAAACTTTCTCCTTTACTAAAAGTCAATGATTGGCCATCAAAATTAATAGTTGCCTCCCCTTCCATTACAATTATTGTTTCTGCACTAGTGGTTTGTGTGGAGCGATATGTTTTATTTTTATCCAAATTTATTTCTCTTAATTCAAAATCTGGTGCAGGTGTTTTAAATACTTTTTCCACATCAGAAACACTTGTGCCCGTTAATATCTGAGGCGTAATCGAATCAAATACTAAATGTTTTAGTAACTCTGGCACATCAATATGTTTTTGTGTTAATCCTCCTCTAAATACATTATCTGAATTGGCCATCAACTCCATATTAACCCCTTCCAAATATGCATGTGGAATACCTGCCGCTTGAAAAATCCCATCTCCTTTTTTTATGTGAACTAAGTTAAATAAGTAAATCGAAAAAATTCCTCTATCGTAATGACCATCAATAGTATATTCCTCAAATGCCTGTGCTGCCCAATAATCTGCGGAAGTCTTTTCTAGTTGTCCCTTTTCATAAACTGGCTGCAAGCGTTTCCACAAGGGCGCCAATAAATTATCGACCTCACTTTGCGGCATTTCCATAATTACTTTATATAAATCATAGATTTTTCTTTCTATAAAATATTTTGCTAAGGGCTTAAATTCAGAAATGGTTAAAACTTGTTGGAGGTCATCAAGTGATTTAAAGCCATGCAATAGCCAAAAATCTGTTAATGCCACCATTACCTCTGGCTTGTGATTATCATCTCTATAGGTCCGATTCGGTGCAGTGACGGAGATATTTGTCTTGCTTTCTTTGGCAAATCCTATTTCTGCTGCTTTTTTAGTTGGATGTGATTGAATAGAAAGCATACTATTTACATCCAATACTTTAAATAAAAAGGGAAGTCGATTATTAAAATCCGCAGCAATCTTTTTGCCTAATTTTTGAGCAGGTGCTTTTTTTATTAATTGTTCTAACAAAATCTCTTTTCCATTCCACTCTACTTTAGCAGGACCTTTCACATGTGTGCCCATCCAAAGTTCCGCATAAGGCTGTTGGGTATCATTTGTTGTATTCAATAACTGAGGAATAAATTCAGTTCCTCCCCAAGCATAATGTTGTACAACCCCATTCAATTTATAAATCGACATAAAACAATTTTATTCTTTCAAAAATAAACGAATGAAAGGTTTTACTTAGTACCTGTTGTTTGGTTACATTTCTCCAAAGACAGGTATTCTTTTAAGATGCTTTATTTCTAGGATTACGCAACAAGTGGAAAGTCGTCAAATAAAAAAAGCCCCATAAATGGAGCTTAGTTGCTGTGAGAGAAGGATTCGAACCTCCACGAAGTGGTTAGCTATAGCACAAGAAAAGATTTGTGGTCCACCCAATATGCTACGTTTATCCCGCACCTTCACCCCCGAGACAGGAGGGCATGGCTGCCAATTTCATCACCTCACAATATGAGCAAGAAATAAATGTCCTAGAGTGACATTTATTTTTTGTGAACCGCTTTAGCGGACGGGCTTGCTTTTAAAGTAGCTGTAAGAGAAGGATTCGAACCTCCACGAAGCGATTAGCCATCCCGATAAATCGGGACGTTTATCTCTTATCTTCACCCCCGAGAAAGGAGGGCATGGCTGCCTGGTTTCATCACCTTACAGTGTTAATTTAACGATGAATGTCAAATATTTATCATTTAAAAAGTGGCTGTGAGAGAAGGATTCGAACCTCCACGAAGCGATTAGCTATTCCAACAAGTCGGAATGTTTATTTCTTATCTTCACCCCCGAGAAAGGAGGGCATGGCTGCCTAGTTTCATCACCTCACATTATTTCAAATTATAGAACAACTTTTCGTTCTTATTGATGATACAAAATTAATAGAATTCACCTTTAGGTGCAAATTATTCAAACATATTTTTAAATTTTTAGATAATTTTTAATAAAAATGCATTTTTATTAAAAATTATCTAAAAATCACTTTTCATGAATTTACTTTTTTAGAAAAATTTTAATACCCTTTTTAGGACTTTTCTTTTTTTATAAATTAAAAAGCCCTAACACACTGCAAATTGAAAGTGTTAGGGCCTTTATATTTTATATTAAAGACGAAAAATTTCTAATTTCAAGTTTAGACCGTCATGATGTCTTTTTCTTTTGCAACGATTAAGGCATCTACTTTTTTACTAAACCCATTTGTTGTTTCCTGAACATTCTCTTCTTCTCTCTTACCTGCATCTTCAGAATACCCTCCTTTGACTGCTTTCTTAATAGCATCCATCGCATCTCTTCTAGCATTTCTAACACTTACCTTAGCCTCCTCTCCAATTGCTTTGGCTCGTTTACTCAATGCTTTTCTACGCTCTTCCGTTAATGGTGGAATAATCAATCTAATTAACTCTCCATCATTCATTGGCGTTACGCCAAGATTTGCTTCAAAGATAGATCGTTCAATTGGCGCCAACATTGATTTTTCCCAAGGTTGAATAGCTAAAGTTCTTGAATCTGACTTGGAAACATTAGCCACTTTTTTTAATTGGGTTGGGCTCCCGTAGTAATCTACCAAAAGGTCATTCACCATCGATGGTGTTGCCTTTCCTGTATTGATTCTTAATAATTCTCTTTTTAGTCGTTCTACTGCGTCACTCATTAATTCTTGAGCAATTTCAATGGACATTTCTAATTCTTCTTCCATTTTTTAAAATTTCATTAAATAAAATAATTGTGGAGTACTATTGTTTAACAGCTCTACAATTCTAAAAATTGTACACAACCTCTTTATCTTTCACCTCTATTTCTTTAGTTTTTTCTAGTTTTCTTATAATTAAATCGATATTTCGATTAACATCTGCATTATTATATTGTAGTAAAATATAGCTTTTCAGCGCATCAATTGCCGCTGGCCTATTTCCTGACATCACCAAGCGTTTTATAGTCTCCCTAGCAATTCGCTCTGATAGCTGTTGACTTTGTGGCGAAACCGCCGATGGTTTAGGTTTTTCTATCAATCGCTCCCCATTGGTTTTATCATGTTGAGGCACAACTTCTTCTTCCGCAGCAACCTCTTCCTCTTTTTTTGACCAATTTATGTTGTTTAAGTCACTTGTATGCTCGCTTTTTTCCTTACTCCCCGTCACTCTAACTGCGCTTCTACCTATATCATTTAAGTGCTCAATAATATTATCAAATGTTGCATCTTCTGAAATAATTGCAAACTCAATATCTTCTTCCGCTTGTTCATGCATCAACCCCAAATGGAAACTTAAGAAATGACAAGTGGTCTCCGTATTTTCTCCTGATACAGGAATCCATTGTACACTTTCTCCTAATTTTTGTAACCGCTGTACTAATAAGAAAGGAATAGCTTTTTCGGTTTTATTGACAAAAACAAATACTTTATCACATACTTGTTGTAGTTTGTCAAACTTGATTTTTTTTAAATCCTCAAATCCAATAAAAAGAAATCTACTGTAGTCTTCATTACTCATTGAAAAGTTGTCTTAATTTACTCGTTAATTTTTTTTTCGTACGTTTCTCAAGTAATTATTTCCCTATTTCCTGATTAACAGTCTATTAGCTGTTATCCTTATTCAAGTATTTTTACGGGGAGACTAAATTAAATGAAATCAATAGGCTTTCCAAATAGTTCTGAAAGAAAATAGAAATTCATTTTTTATCCATATTTTAATTTCTATTACGCTTCCTACTTTTAAACAAATTTTGAGGAATTTTCCATACCAAAATCATCTTTTAAAGCAATAAAACCGCTAAAATATATCATAGTTTTAATTTTTTTAGAATACATCCCAAAAATCGCTTACATTTGAGATTTTCAAAATTACATTATTAATATAAGGATTAAATCATTGATATGAATCTGCCTAACAATTTAAAGTATACAGAAGAACACGAGTGGATAAAAATAGAGGGCAATGTAGCTACTGTAGGTATTACAGATTATGCACAAGGAGAATTGGGAGAACTCGTTTTTGTAGAAGTTGAGACTGTTGGAGAAAATATTGCAATGGGGGAAGTTTTTGGTACAGTTGAAGCTGTAAAGACTACCTCTGATTTATATATGCCTGTATCAGGTACTATAACAGAATTTAATCCTCAATTGGATGAAAACGAAGGCGACGACCCAACCTTAATTAATGCTGACCCTTATGGTGCTGGTTGGATTGTTAAAATAGAGCTTTCTGACTTAGAGGAATTAGGGACATTAATGGATGCAGCTGCTTACGAAGCATTGGTGGCCTAACCCTATAGATTATTAAATTAAAAAAAATAATCATCCTATACACCAAAAACATTTTTATATACATCTATCTTTTTGAAAACAATTATCAACAATTTGAAATACTTTATTCCGTCAATATTTTGGGCCCTCATTATTCTTTATTTATCCAGTGGTCCAAATATTCAATTGCCGAAATCAACCATTGACTTATCTATTGATAAAATAGGTCATTTCACTTTTTATGGAATATTAGCGTTTTTGATTGCTTACGGCTATTATAAAAATAATCCTACCATACATAATAATGGATTGTTTAAAGCTTTGATAATTAGTGGACTTTACGGTATTTCCATGGAAATTATGCAATATTCATTTTTTCCTAACAGATATTTTGAGGTTCTCGATATTATTGCTAATATTAGCGGTTCTTTAATTGGAATTTTATTTTTTAAATATATTTATTACAAAACTCGGTAACATGGACCAACTCGCAGTTAGCGGCAATGCACTACTAGGAGCTATAGTAGCAATCATTGCTTTAATTGTTGGCGTAATCTTTATTTTACGCAACAATCTGAAAGAGAAGGAAGAAGGAATCCTAACCGAGAAGTACAAGCAAGCGGGTAATACGCCTTTAACGGCAAGAAACAAGTATCCAGAAGCAGACGCATTCAAAATGAGTGGTCCTATCTGGAATGCCGGCTTGGCTTTGGCACTTCTAACTACCGTCCTAGCGTTTAATTGGACTTCCTACGATGAAGTCGTAGATATTCCTGATGGCGCAATGGAGATTCCTGAAGACTTCGAGGTCGAGCCGCCAAGAACGGCTGAACCACCTCCTCCACCTCCTCCACCACCGCCACCGGTGATTGAAGAGGTACCTGAAGAAGAAATTGAAGAGGAACCACCTCAATTCGAAGATCAGTCTTTGGAAGAAGAAGAGGAAACTCCTCCGCCTCCTCCAAAACCTGAAGCTCCGCCTCCGCCACCTCCGCCTCCACCACCTCCGCCAGAGCCTGAGGTTGAAGAAATCTTCAAGGTTGTGGAACAAATGCCTCGTTTCCCTGGATGTGAAAACGAAGCTGGCGATAATAGAGCTAAAAAAGCTTGTGCAGATAAAAAAATGTTAGAGTTTATCTACAAAAACATTAAATATCCTGCCATTGCTAGAGAAAATGGGGTCGAAGGAACTGTAGTAATCCAATTCGTTGTAGAAAAGGATGGCTCAATTTCAGGAGCAAAAACGGTTAGAGATATTGGTGCCCAGTGTGGTGCTGAAGCTCTAAGAGTTGTTAACTTGATGAACTCCAAAGGAAAAAAATGGACTCCAGGGAAGCAGAGAGGTAAATCTGTGAAAGTACAGTTTAACCTTCCTGTTAAATTCCGTTTAGAGTAGATTTTTTTCACCTCTAATAATATTATAAAAAAGCTGTCTCAGAAATGAGGCAGCTTTTTTATTTTAAGTACGTTTGTAATAAACTTAACGGTGATATGAAAAGGGTTTTCTTATAAAAATGAAATATCCAAGTAAATGTTGATTTATTGGGACATCGAGTCCCAATAAATCAAAAAAGGGAATTTAAAGGGTGAGCTAAAATAGATTGTCTATTAAAATCCATTTCTACAAAACTAGTCGTCTACTTTTTACGTTTTGAACAATACACTTAAAATCATTTACCAAATTTTGAATATGAAACGTTTTATTCTTGCTTTTTTAGTTATCTCTTTTTTTAATTTACAAAATGTAGCCGCTCAAGCTCAAACGCTCACTTATGGCTTTAAAGCAGGCTTAAGCTATTCAAAAATCGATGGCCCATCAGAAAATAATGGCACTGACCTCGAAACAAATGACTTCGCTAATGGCTTTTTTGTTGGTGCTCTTTTCCGCTATTGGTTTACTGATTTAGTTGGTATAAAATGGGAATTATTATACGCACAAAAAGGGACAGATTATAACTTTGCTGGTCCTGGTTACCAAATTCTGCCAACCCAAAATGGGAATCGTCTTAATTTGACTGGCAATCAACGAATCAATTTAAGTATTTCTAATGCCTATTTAGATATCCCCATATTAGTTTATGGTAAATTTGGTAAAATCGAAATTGAGGGAGGTATCAATATAGGTATTTTAGCGTCTTCTAGGGCACAAGGAGACCTTTCTTTTGGTGGTCAGTCCCAAGTTGGCAGTATTGTTAATGAATTTAGTGCGGCTTTGGATTATAAATATAAAAGAGATAATCCTGGAGAAGTAGATTTTAATAGAGGTACTACCGTGATTAATGTTGATGGTATCCCAAATTCTATTCCTGAAACACTAACCGCTTATTACGCATTTACTGAAGATAGAGGCAATTATTTCAGTACTATAGATTTTGGTTTGAATGCTGGTGCTTATTATTATTGGAATCAAGGACTATTTCTCGGTGGTCGATTCAATTACGGATTAACAGATGTCACCGAAGAAGGATATGATGTTTCAAGAGTAGAATTGGATGCTTCCGGAAATTTCATTCCACGCTCTGATAAAGATAGAAATATTTCTATGCAGTTCTCAATAGGATTTAGTTTTTAAGCTAACTAAACAATAAAGTAACTTTGATGATGCTCCCACAAATCCCGTGAAAAATCAGCTCCTCCGACAACGTTAACCTTCGGATAAGCTGATTTTTGACGAGATATTTGCCAAAGAGCCATTTTTATATTAAATGATTTAATGCAGCATTCTTCAGATACTTATAAATTATTGGGCATTGACCCTGGTACAAATGTTTTGGGTTATGCTATAATAGAAGTTAGAAAAAAAAAGCTATTCCTTGTCCAACATGGCGTATTAAAGCTCAACCATTTAGATAGTCATGCATCAAAGTTAAAAAGAATTTTTGAACGCATTCAGGAATTAATCGAACAATATCAACCTAAAGAAATGGCTATTGAAGCGCCCTTTTTTGGAAAGAATATACAATCCATGCTAAAACTTGGTCGGGCTCAAGGAGTGGCAATTGCGGCGGCTATAACTATGGGAGTAGAAATGACGGAGTATGCTCCAAAAAAAATAAAACAGTCTGTTACTGGAAATGGAAATTCCTCGAAAGAACAAGTGGCTGCTATGCTAGAATCTATCCTAAACCAAAAATTAACTCAACTTTCCTTAGATGCTACAGACGCTTTGGCGGCTGCGGTTTGCCATTTTTATCAGTCTTCTAGTGTTTTAGGAAAACAAGGAAAATATAGTGGTTGGAAAGGATTTTTAGATAATAATCCTGGTAGAGTTAAAAAATAAATTTATTTTTAATAGTACTAATCTCCTTATAAATTAGCCTTAATACTTTCTGCTATCTCCAAAAGTTCAGTTTTAGATAATTTCAATTTTTTAGCAAAATTCATATCTCCAATGGAGTTAATCGGAATCAAATGCAAATGCGCATGTGGAACTTCTAAACCAATAACAGTTGTTCCGATACGTTTACAAGGAATCGCCTTTTTAATCGCAACGGCTATTTTCTTGGCAAACACATTCATACCCGCTATTAACTCATCTTCTAAATCGAAATAATAATCCACTTCCTTTTTAGGAATAACTAAGGTATGCCCTTTTGCAACAGGAAAAATATCTAAAAACGCATAAAAATCTTCTGTCTCTGCAATTTTATACGAAGGAATCTCACCTGCAACAATTTTTGAAAAAATACTAGCCATTATTTTTTTTTGAGTCTTTGAAAGTTAAAGGTCAGACCCTTCACCTGCACGAATGCTCAGGCGAATGGTCTGACATCTGACTGCTCTTTTAAATAGAAATATCCATTATTTTAAATTCAATACCCCCTCTTGGAGTGATGACCGTAGCGATTTCGCCTACTTTCTTCCCTAACAACCCCTTTCCTACTGGAGAATTGACGGAAATTCTTTTGGCCTTAATATCTGCTTCTGATTCAGATACTAGTTTATAGCTAACTTCTTTTCCTGTTTTTACATTTTTGATTTTTACGTTTGTAAAAACAGAAACCTTAGAAGTATCTACTTGACTTTCATCTAATACTCGAGCATTAGCCATGATTTTCTCCATCTCATTAATCTTCATTTCCAATAGACCTTGAGCATCTTTTGCAGCATCATATTCTGCATTCTCTGAAAGGTCCCCCTTCTCTCTAGCTTCGCCAATTGCAGCGGCAGCTTTTTGTCTTTCTGTTGTTTTTAAATGATCTAATTCGGCTACTAATTTGTCATAGCCATCTTGCGATAGATACGTGTAACTTGCCATAATACTTTTGTTTAATTTTTACTAAAAAGAGACTTTTCTAGCGTTTATTCTAGCACAAAGGCTAGAATAAAATACTCGGTTCGGTTGTCTAAAAAATCTGCTGTTGTTATTGGAAACTTTTAGAACGATGCGTAAAGAAGTTTTTTACCCCTTTTTCCGATTATATGGTAGAAAAATCATTTTAATACTTATCTTTAAAATAAATGAGTACTAAATATTTTTTGAATTACTATTATATTCGTTTTAATATCCGACGAAATAAGTTGTGTTATGAACTACAAAAAACAGGAACGTTCCCATCTTTGACAATGAAAACGTTCCTGTTTATAGTAATAATATGATAAAGATAAGCTTTTTTTTACATAGATGAAAGTATTTGACACATAAGTCATCTTCAAAAATAATTAGTCGTTATCAGAAAATATCTTTCACTCTATATTTCATATATACATTATCTATTTCTGAACAAGACCATAAATCAATGCTTTATTATTGAATTAAGTAGGTGCTCTATAGTTTGTCTTAAAGTACCGACGAACCTGCCCGCTACGCATTCAGGCGGGTTCGTCGGTACATTGAGAACTTACTAAGTTAAACTATCTTATCAGATGCTTTGTGTATCGTCGAAATTTTCTAAAATATCGCCTATTTTTCTCAAAAAAGACCCTCCTAAAGCACCATCTACTACTCTGTGGTCATAAGAAAGAGATAAAAACATCATATGCCGTATGGCAATAACGTCTCCAAATTTAGTCTCTAATACTGCTGGTTTTTTCTTAATCCCTCCTGTTGCTAAAATTGCAACTTGTGGTTGATTGATGATAGGCACGCCCATCGTATTGCCAAACGTTCCTACATTTGTCACTGTAAAAGTTCCACCTTGAGTATCTGCTGGTTTTAACTGGTTATTTCGAGCTCGAACTGCTAAATCATTTACTTTTTTACTTAAGCCCACCAAATTTAAATGGTCTGCATTTTTTATGACAGGAACAATCAAATTACCACTCGGCAATGCTGTGGCCATACCTATGTTAATATTCTTTTTCACAAGAATTTTATTTCCATCAACAGAAACATTCACTAATGGAAATTCTTTTATTGCCTTTGCTACGGCTTCTATAAAAATAGGCGTATAGGTTATATTTTCTTTGTGCTTCGCTTTATAGTCCGCTTTGACACGATTTCTCCAATTGACTATTTCCGTCACGTCTACTTCTACAAATGATGTAACATGCGGAGATGTTTTCTTAGACATAATCATATGGTCAGCAATCAATCGCCGCATCCTATCCATTTCGATAATCTCTACATCACCTGAAGTCGACTTACTTTTAGTAGACTCTACTTTTACTGGCTTAGGTACAGCCTCTTTTTCTTTTACACTGATATTTGTCGTAGAAGATACTGACGTTTTTGTATTTCTAGTTTTAATATAATTAAGGATATCTTTCTTAGTCACTCGCTCATTCAAGCCTGTTCCTGATACTTGTTCTAATTCCTCAATTGAAATATTTTCTTTTTGGGCAATGTTTCTCACTAAAGGAGAATAAAATTTATCACTCATACTTGGCCTAGCGACCTTCTCTACTTCAACCGTTATATTACTAGATAATACTTCAGCAACCTTAGCCACTTCTGCTTCATCTGAATGTTGACCATTTGATTGCGTATCAGATTGAGCCGCCTCTGGCATTGATTCTTCCCCTTCAGTAGCAATCACCGCTATTACTTTACCTACCTCTACTGTATCATCTTCGCCAAATAGGATTTTTGCTATTGTTCCACTTACAGGTGATGGCACCTCAGAATCTACTTTATCTGTTGCAATTTCTAAGATAGTTTCATCTGCTTCTACTGTATCTCCGACATTTTTCACCCACTTAATAATAGTGGCTTCCATAATACTTTCTCCCATCTTGGGCATAACTAATTCTACTTGTGCCATAATTTAGTATTGTTTGGTTTTATTAGCTTTAGCGCGTATAATCTCACTGCAAAATTAGGATATTAAAAGGGCTAATCCAAAGCAGCAACTTTTTCTGGGTAATATTTATGTACAAATTGACGAATCATATTTAGACCTTGTACTGCCGTATATTGGATATTCCGCAATCGGTCTTTTCCTATTTGTAATTTCAAGGTGTCTACATGGTCTTTATTCGCTATAGCCAACCATACTGTTCCTACAGGTTTTTCTGGTGTTCCCCCTCCTGGTCCTGCTATGCCAGAAATAGAAATGCCTATATCTGTATTCAACGTTTCCAACACCCCAACAACCATTTCTTTGACCGTCTCCTCACTAACTGCTCCATATTTTTCTAAAGTTTCTTGCTTTACGGCCAATAAATTTCGTTTAGCCTCGTAAGCATAAGCAATAACACTCCCTTTATAATACACTGAACAACCAGGTATCTTCGTTATTTTATGCGCCAAAAATCCTCCCGTACAACTTTCAGCAGTAGATAAAGTTAATCCTTTCTGCTTTAATAACTTGCCAATAGCCTCCTCTAAAGTTTCTGTTCCATATCCATAAATCAATTCTGGCATGACCGATTCTATTTCTTTTACCTTTTGGTCTAAAATAGCATCTATATCTTCTCCATTTTTAGCTATAGCGGATAAACGTAAGCGCACATTCCCTAAATTGGGTAAATAAGCTAATTTTACAAAATCTGGTAATCCTTCTTCTATTTTTTCTAGTTTTGCGGCAATCCTTGATTCGCCTTCCCCAACCGTTAAAATAGTCCTATGCGCAATTGGCTTACCTGGCAAATGTTCCACTAATTTTGGAATCACTTCAAACTCCATCAAATACTTCATTTCGTAAGGCACACCAGGCATTGAAACAACAATCTTACCATCAATTTCAAACCACATACCTGGAGCTGTTCCCATTTTATTAAATAAAATTTTGGCATTGGATGGCATAAAACATTGCTCTTTGTGAGCTGGAGTCGTACTCCTACCCCATCTTTTAAACATACCTTGAATTCGCTCCCATGTTGGTTCGTGAAAAACCATATCGGCACCAAAATAATCTGCAATCGTTTTTTTAGTAATATCGTCTTTCGTTGGTCCTAGACCTCCCGTCATCAATACTACATCCGCTTGTTTTAAAGCAGTTTCTAAAGCATTAATAATCCCTTCTTTGGTGTCCCTAACCGAATGAATCGCAGAGACTTCTGCTCCCACTAAATTTAACTGCTGCCCCATCCAAGCAGAATTCGTGTCAATAATTTGACCAATTAAAATTTCATCACCAATGGTTACTATATTTACGTTCATTTTTTAGTCTTTATTTAGGGAGTAGGGAAAATATAACCTACCCAATCTGCGGCTTTATTTTCTCCTTCTGCGGCGCCTGCCTGGCGGCAGGCAGGTTGTCAAAATACTCCCATACGGGCAAGCTATTACCTAAAGGGGTGCAGCCCATCCGCTTTGCGGTTCACGAGCTTCCACTCGTTCATGTTTTTGACGTCTTGCATAAGAAGAAACTAAAACCACATTTTTGGGTACCTTATTTATTTCCTACTCCCTTAATTTAAAATATATCCCACTTCTTTAAAAGCAAATTCCTCTTTTCCTTTGTCTGTCTTCATTATTAGTTTTCCGATATCTGTTACTCCTTTTATCACTCCTTTAAAAATTGTGCCGTCTGTTCTACGATAAGAATAAGTTTTACCTATACGAAACAAGCTATCTAAATATCGTTGCTGAATCTGCGCTGTCTGCCCTGTTTTTAATTGTAGGTAATTCTTTTCTAATTGTTGACAAAACTTAGATAATACCTCCTCCAAATCTATCGTTTTTCCTGCTTCCAAAGCCATAGAAGTGGGATTTGGTGCATCACTGACAAATTGTTTTTGATTGACATTTAACCCAATACCAATAATAGCAGACTGCAAAGTGCTACCTCGCAAATTATTTTGGATTAAAATACCTGTTATTTTTTTATCAAAAACATAAATATCATTCGGCCATTTAATCGTTAAACCATCCTCTATATATGCCTTTAAAGTGTCAAAAACACTCAAAGAGACTACTTGGTTCAGCAAAAATTGATTTCGCGCTAATAAAAATTTGGGTAATAAAATCACTGAAAAGGTCAAATTTTTATGCGGAGCACTTTCCCACTTATTGGATGCTTGCCCCTTACCTGCATATTGGTCATGTGTCAAAATGACCGTCCCTTCTACTACTTGCTTTTCGGCTAGTAGTTGCGTAGCAAAAGTATTGGTTGAGGAGAGGGATTCGAATTCATGTAGAACCTTTCCAATAAAAAGTGTGTTATTCGATTTTAGCAAATTCAACTATTTTATTACAATCAAATTACAACTTGTCCCTTTTGTTAATGTTATAGTTTAACACTATGAGCTAGGTGGAGCAAAATAAATTATAGAACTTATTCGCCTTCCCCTATAACAAAAACTAAAAGCTATCGTTTTTTGAATAATTAAGAACTGATAAAAAATAAGAGGGTAAAAATCTAACTTTTCAACCTATATGTGGTTGTAATTATAGTTTATTTTCAAATAAAATAGTGTAGAATAGACTTTAGGCGGTAGCTCGACTAAATTTTTCGTATTTTTACCCATTAAATAAAGATGGAATTATAACTCCATCTTTATTATTAATGCATTTCTTAACAAAATTTTTGAGGTAAGATTTGAATCAACAACCAATAATTAATAAAACGCTATCCACCGAAGCATTTAACGCGCTCATATTAGATAGTATTCAAGACATCAAAGGAAAAAAAATTGTCAAGCTTGATTTGCGGGGTTTAGATGCCACGCCTACTGACTTTTTCTTTATTTGTGAAGGAGAATCTAATACCCAAGTAAAATCCATTGCTCAAAACATTCGAAAAAGAGTAAAAGAGGAAACAGGATTGTTGCCAACTCACTTAGAAGGTTTACAAGATGGCGTTTGGGCATTGGTTGATTATTTTAATGTAGTCGTTCATATTTTTCATCCCGAAAAAAGAGCCTTCTACGATTTAGAAAATCTTTGGAGCGATGCCGCTTTTACAGAATATGATAGTCTTTAAGACGATAGATTAGGTCCACTCGTCGATTTTATATATAAAACACTAATCAATTATTCATCTTAGCGGGTTATAGTTTACAGCAGATGAATGCTAGAAATGAATAACGGAATTTATTTGATTTTTCAACTTTATTCTACTTTTCATTTCCACGTTGTTTAACAGAAAACAGATAATGGAAGAAAGAAATAAGCCAGACAATAATATGGATAAGCCAACGGGCCCAAAATTCAATTCTTATTGGATTTATGGGATGATTGCGCTTTTCTTAATTGCGCTTCAACTATTTAATGTTTCAAATACCAGTAACCCTCAAATTAGTTGGGATAGGTTTCAGGAAATGGCAAAAGATGGAGCTGTTGAGAAGGTAGAAGTTGTTAATTTAAAGTATGCATATGTCCATCTGAAAAAAGATAGACTCGCTTCTGGTAAATATGAAGATGCTGCTCAAAATAAATTAGGCGTTCGACCTCATTATATTTTTAATATTGGTCCAGCTGATGAGTTTAAAAAGGATATTGATAAACTCAAAGAAAACTTACCTGAAGAAGATAGATTCTCTTATTATTATGAAGAACAAAAAGATTGGTTAACACCGCTATTAGGTTGGGTTTTCCCAATCCTAATCATCGTGGCTATCTGGGTCTTCATTATGAGACGAGTTGGTGGTGGTGCTGGTGGTCCAGGTTCGCAGATTTTCAATATTGGAAAATCTAAAGCTACTCTATTCGACCAAAACGCTAAGGTTAATGTTACCTTCCAAGATGTTGCTGGATTAGATGAAGCAAAAGTTGAGGTAATGGAAGTTGTAGACTTCTTAAAGAATCCAAAAAAATATACTGCTCTTGGTGGCAAAATTCCAAAGGGTGTTTTATTAATCGGCCCTCCTGGAACAGGTAAGACGCTTTTAGCGAAAGCTGTTGCTGGTGAAGCTGGTGTGCCTTTCTTCTCTATTTCTGGTTCTGATTTTGTAGAAATGTTTGTCGGAGTTGGTGCTTCTAGGGTACGAGACTTGTTCAAGCAGGCTAGAGAAAAAGCACCTTGTATCGTTTTTATTGATGAAATTGATGCCATTGGTAGAGCTAGAGGTAGAGGTGCCATGCAAGGAGGAAATGATGAAAGAGAAAACACACTGAATCAATTATTAGTGGAGATGGATGGTTTTAGTACAGACAAAGGAGTAATTCTGATGGCTGCAACTAACCGCCACGATGTATTGGATAGTGCATTGATGCGACCTGGTCGTTTTGACCGTCAAATTGGTATCGACCGCCCTGACTTAAAAGGCAGAGAAGCTATCTTTAGAGTACACTTGAAAAAAATTAAAACTGGGTCAGATATTAACCCGACCGTATTAGCAGAAATGACGCCGGGATTTGCAGGGGCGGATATTGCTAATATCTGTAATGAAGCCGCCTTAGTTGCCGCAAGACGTAATAAAAAAGCAGTCGATTTAGATGATTTTAATTATGCCTTAGATAGAGTAATTGGTGGTCTAGAAAAGAAAAACAAATTAATTTCTCCTAAAGAGAAGAATATTATTGCTTATCACGAAGCTGGCCATGCTATTTGTGGTTGGTTCTTAGAACATGCTTCTCCGCTAGTTAAAGTTACGATTGTACCAAGAGGGGTCGGGACTTTGGGCTATGCGCAATATTTACCAAAAGAAGAATACATCACTAGAACCGAGGCTTTACTCGATAGAATGTGTATGACTTTAGGTGGTCGAGCAGCAGAGTCTGTCGTTTTTGATAAAATTTCTACTGGTGCGCAAAGTGATTTAGACCAAGTTACTAAAATGGCTTATAGCATGATTGCGGTTTTTGGTATGAATGATAAAGTTGGGAATGTCTCGTTTCACGGAATGCAACAAGACCAATTTAATAAACCGTATTCTGATGATACAGCGAATTTGATTGATGAAGAAGTTAGAAAATTAATCGATTCTCAATATGATAGAGCAAAAGCTTTGTTGAGAGATAGACGAGATGAGTTGGAGGCATTAGCTCAACAGTTGTTAACTAAAGAAGTTTTATTAAAATCTGATGTAGAAAGATTGGTTGGTCCAAGACCGGGCAGTGAAAATGGTGCAGAACCGAGTACCAGCCCTGTCGTTCCAGAAGAAAGTCCAGTATAGATTTTATACGAACACTAACAAATAAAAAAAGGCGGCTTCCGATTGGAAGTCGCCTTTTTTTATTTGTTAGTGGCTAAGGCCGAGTAAATTCACAAATTTTGCCGTTCGATACGGCAAAATTTGTTAGGAACGTCCAGTTAAGCATTTTACAAGAAAACAACTCTTGGATAATTAGGGTGGCGCCCTATATAGTCAATACACTTTCAGAATTACTCATATATTTTTGAAATAATTCAAAGTACTTTCCTGTGTGTCGCCCATCTACTACTGCATGATGTGCTTGAACGGATAGTGGCATTAAAACTTTTTCCCCTTCCTTAAAATATTTCCCCCAAGTTATTCTCGGAACTGAATCGGCTGGGGTATAATGCATAGCATGCGAAAAACTTGTAAAAGAGACCCAAGGGATAGCTGATAAAAATAAATAATCATCTCGATGTTCCTCATCTTCCATCGATGGATTATTCCTCATTTCTTCCATCACTTTTAAAGTGTTTTTTAAAAATTTAGGAAATTGTTCGTAATAATCAACGGTACAAAAACTAAACACATCTGCTTCCTCCGTATTTACCGTAAAAGAAGGATGAACCGCTTTGTGTTCTAAAATTTTATCGACTCTAATTCTCCACCTAAATTCGGGAATTTCATTGGCTACCTTTGCTATCAAATAGACCATCGCTGGCGTAAAAGGATAATCTTCTTTTTTTATAAAATCAAGAAATCCTCCTATTTCTACGTTTGCACAAATATTAAAATGGGGTTGGTCCATACGTCTAAAAAAATCAAAATGCTTTTTTCTATGTGGATTTGACAGGTCAATGTATTTTGACATAAGAAATAGGTTTATCTTTACGAAATATTTTGTAATCACTAATTGCCAATGCAAGTTGTAATTTATAGCACTATATTCAAAGACAAAGATAAAATTTACGTGCAAGAATTATTTGACATTCTTCACGAAGAAAATATCAATGCCTATGTTTATGAACCTTACCTTGAACAGTTGCAAGGTAAAATTAATTTCCAAAGAGATGTAGATACTTTTGCGGGCTATGTGGATTTTACGATGCATAAACGGTTTGATTGTGTCATTGCATTAGGAGGAGATGGGACGATGCTGGCTGCGGCATCAGTCGTCAGAGATAGCAATACACCAATCATGGGTATTAACTTAGGTCGCCTAGGCTTTTTAGCTAGTATCGAAAAGAAAAGAATTAGGGAAGCAATTGGTTTATTTAAAAGAGGTCGTTTTAATTTAGACGAACGCTATTTATTACACCTTGATTCTAATCTGCCTCTATTTGGAGATATGCCTTTTGCGCTCAATGATTGCACTTTGTTGAAGCGGGATACCTCTTCCATGATTACCATTCACACTTACATCAATGGTGCTTATTTGAATACTTATTGGGCAGATGGTGTCATCATCGCCACTTCTACTGGTTCTACTGGGTATTCTTTAAGCTGTGGAGGACCAATTGTTTTTCCTCGGTCTGGTAATTTTGTCATCACGCCCGTTGCACCTCATAATTTGAACGTAAGACCGGTTGTGATTTCTGACAATTCTGTCGTTTCCTTCGACATAGAAGGGCGAGCCGATAATTTTCTTTGCACCCTAGATTCTAGGTTCGAAACGATTACTGCTAAACATCAATTAGCGATTCGAAAATGCGACTTCACCGTAAAATTAATCGAATTACCCGATTCTGATTTCATGAAAACCATTAGAGGAAAATTATTGTGGGGACGAGATGCTAGAAATTGATAACTGAAAATACATGGAACTGATTTTCAATCTTTTTAAAAGAATATTCATTTTACCTGTTCGGTTTTACCAATTGGCTATCTCGCCTTTATTGGGTTCCAATTGCCGTTTCACCCCAACTTGTTCCCATTATATGATACAAGCCATTGAAGAATGGGGCGTGTTTAAAGGTATTTATTTGGGAATTAAAAGGATTTTCAAATGCCATCCTTGGGGGCCAAGTGGACATGACCCTGTTCCTAGAAAAAAAAGGTAATGCCAAGCTCCCGTTTGGTATAAATTTCATTCGTTCTCTAACAAATTCTGTGGTCGATTTAATTTCAAGCTTTTTCTGAATGAAAGGATAGAAAAAAATGGAATTGAAACGACTTTATCACGGGATTTGTCAGAGAACCAATTTTATTAATATAAAAAAGCCAAGCAGAGCTTGGCGCTACAGATTATGCTAAGAAGACCTAGAAGAAATAGACGTTCTGCTGCCTTAAGAGGCATGGTGCAAGAAACACATTTAACGACTAGCCATTTAGTCTATCCATTATTTGTCGTGGATGGAAAAGGGATTAAAGAAGAAATCAAATCCTTACCTGGAAATTATAGAATGTCCTTGGATAATATCTTATTGGAAGTAGCAGAATGCTTAAAATATGGCTTATCCAATTTTATCCTCTTCCCTGCTGTGGAAGAACATTTAAAAGATAAACTCGCAACTTATAGCTATCACCCTGATAATTTTTATTTAAAAATTACTTCCGCTATCAAAAAGCAATTTCCAGAAACTTGCTTAATTTCTGATGTAGCCATGGACCCTTATAGTTCGGATGGACATGATGGTGTCGTAAGAGATGGTAAAATCGTCAACGATGAGACTTTGCCTATTTTGGCAAAAATGTCAGTGGCTCAAGCAAAAGCAGGTTTTGATTTAATTGGTCCTTCCGATATGATGGACGGTCGAGTCCAAACTATTAGAGAAGCCTTGGATGAAGTTGGCTATTACGAAACAGGTATCATGTCTTATACCGTAAAGTATGCCTCTGCTTTTTATGGCCCTTTTAGAGATGCTTTGGATTCTGCGCCTAAAGCGGGGGATAAAAAGACCTATCAAATGAACCCTGCCAATCGACAAGAAGGCTTAATCGAAGCAGAACTAGATGCCAATGAAGGAGCTGATTTTTTAATGGTCAAACCTGCCTTAAATTATCTAGATGTCATTTATGCCTTGAAGCAAAATTTTGATTTACCGATTGCCGCTTATCATGTGAGTGGAGAATGTGCCATGTTAACGGCGGCTTGCCAGAATGGTTGGTTGGATTACGAAAAGGCTATGCCTGAAACTTTGTTGAGTATTCATCGAGCTGGAGCGGATGTGATTATCACTTATTTTGCGAAGGATTTTGCGAAGATGAATTCAAAAATAGACCTATAGGCTATAGAGGGTTTTCTTATAAAAACACAAATAAGTAGATTAATTCAGCTGCTCTATTATAGTATTGATTTGAACGGACATCGAGTCCGTTCAAATCAAAAAGGGGATTCAAAGGGTGAGTAAAAATGAATTTTCAATGAAAATTCATTTTTACTCACCCTTTGAACCCCCTTTTACAATTTTTTCCGTTCGATACGGAAAAAATTGTTAGGAACGTCTAGTTTAGAAGTTTTATGAGAAACCCCTAATGGACTATATTTAGAACTGCCAATTTCTTATCTTTGCTTGTTCATTCAAACGAATAATATTTACGAAAATTTTTATAAAACTATTCAACCTACAAACTGTTTTGTTTTTGAAATTTTATAAAAACATTAAGTGATTTAGAAATAAAATAAATGAGTACCACATTTCATAAACTTAAAGTAGTTAACGTCAAAGCAGAAACGGACCAAGCAGTAGCCGTAACTTTAGCTATTCCAGAAGGGGAAGCGTCCACTTTTGACTTTATTGCAGGACAATACTTAACCGTAAAATTTAATATCGGAGGAAAAGAAGTTAGACGTGCCTACTCTATGTGTAGCAGTCCTTTAGAAGAAAACGTTACTATTGGGGTTAAGCGAGTAGCCAAAGGATTGGTTTCCAATCATATTAACGATAATGTGAAAGTGGGGACCGAAATAGAAGTCATGCCGCCACAAGGAAATTTTCATACTAAATTAGCCGTAGAAAATCAGAAAAACTATTACCTATTTGGTGGTGGTAGTGGTGTTACGCCTTTATTTTCTATTGCCAAAACAGTCGTAGAAAAAGAACCTAAAAGTTCGACCTTCTTATTGTATGGTAATCAAAACGAAGATACCATTATGTTCCAAGAACAATTGGAAGACATGGAAAAAAGATATGAAGGACAGTTTAAAATGGAACATATTTTAGCTGAACCTAAATTATACAAACCAAGTGGTTTTGGTAGTGTCTTTAAAAAAGCTAAACCAAAGTGGACAGGTAAAACTGGTTTTGTCAATGCTAAAATCATCAATGACTTTATTGACGAAAACCAAACGACTGCTAAAGAGTCCGAATACTTCCTTTGTGGTCCTGCGCCAATGATGGACATCGTGGAAAAGGCTTTGAACGATAGAGGGATTGACCCTAAAAAAATCCATAGAGAACATTTTGCTTCTCCAAAATCGGAAGAAGACAAAGCTGCTAGTGCCGCAGACGCAACCGCTGGTGCAAAATTAATCGCTACCCTAGAAGGTAAACGCATCGAATTGACGATGGACGGTAGCAAAAATATTTTAGATACTTTGCTAGATAATAAATTTGACCCACCCTACTCTTGTACTTCTGGGGCTTGCTCAACTTGTATGGCTAAAGTAGTTAAAGGAGAAGTGGAAATGGATGCTTGTTTTGCACTGGATGATGACGAAGTTGCAGATGGCTATATTTTAACTTGCCAAGCACATCCAAAAACAGATGAAGTAGAAATTAATTTTGATATATAATTTGTTTGTATTATCTAAATCACTGTGATTTTTAAAATCACTGTGATTTTTCATAAAAAAGGGAAAATTGCAACACACAGAGATATTTATCAAAGGGGCGAATGGTAATAATTTAAAAAATGTCGATTTAGCTATTCCTAAAAATCAGCTCGTCGTCGTGACGGGCGTTTCTGGTTCTGGGAAATCGTCGATTACCATGGATACCTTGTTCGCAGAGGGGCAAAGACGATATGTCGAAAGTTTATCTTCTTATGCTCGTCAGTTTTTGATGCGGATGAAAAAGCCTGATGTTGATTATATCAAAGGTGTGTGTCCTGCCATTGCAATTGAGCAAAAAACGACGACTCGGAATGCTCGTTCTACCGTTGGGTCGCTGACCGAAATTTACGATTATCTCCGTTTATTATATGCTAGAGTTGGTCGAACGTATTCCCCTGTTTCTGGTGAATTGGTTCGTCGCCACCAAGTATCGGATGTTACCGATTTTATTCAGTCTTTTGAAGAAGGGGACAAAGTCCAACTGTTTATCCCGCTACAACAAAAATACAATGACCGATTACTAGAACAAGAGTTTAATCTCTTATTACAGAAAGGGTATACCAGAGTTTATATTGATAAAAAATTGACCCGAATTGAAGATGTTTTAGAGGGTGATATTATTGATATAAAAAAGACCGTTGGGGAGTATGCTGATGCAGATATTCGGATTCTGATTGACCGATTTGTGGTCAAAAAAGATGATGAAGAAAATATCAAAAGAATTGGAGATTCTGTGCAAGGGGCATTTTATGAAAGCGAAGGCGAAGCGATTGTAGATATCATGGGCAAAGAAGAATTAGCCTTTAATAATCGTTTTGAATTAGATGGTATTCTCTTCCTCGACCCTACCCCACATTTATTCAATTATAATAACCCTTTCGGTGCCTGTCCAAGTTGTGAGGGCTACGGAAAAACAATGGGCATAGATGAGCTTAAAGTTGTTCCTATTGCCTCAAAATCAGTATATGAAGGAGCAATTGCTTGTTGGAAAGGTGAAAAAAGTGGACAATGGTTGGATAGATTCTTAGATAGTGCCCATAATTTTGACTTCCCAGTTCATACTCCTTATCAAGATTTAACCAAAAAGGAAAAGAAATTACTTTGGACTGGAAATAAGTATTTCAATGGCATCAATGCTTATTTTGAAGAACTTGAAGAAAAGACCTATAAAATCCAGAATAGAGTCATGCTGGCTCGCTATCGAGGAAAAACAACCTGTCGAACTTGTGACGGCGGTCGATTGAGAAAAGAAGCAACCTATGTAAAAATAGGCGGCAAAGATATCACTGAATTAACTAATATTCCTATTAGTGATTTATTGAATTTCTATAATCAGTTAGAACTCAATGAATACGATGAGACGATTGCGAAACGATTGATTTTAGAGGTCACCAATCGGCTTAATTTTATGATGAACGTTGGGTTAAACTATTTAAGTTTGGACCGAATTTCTTCTACCTTAAGTGGAGGAGAAACACAACGGATTAATTTGACTAGAACCCTTGGTAGTAACTTGACTAGTTCCATGTATATTTTGGACGAACCTAGTGTTGGTTTGCATCCAAGAGATACCAATCGACTGGTCGATGTACTGAAAGATTTACGAGATTTAGGGAATACGGTAGTGGTGGTGGAACATGAGGAAGATGTCATCAAAAATGCGGATTATCTAGTAGACATGGGACCACAGGCAGGGATTCATGGTGGCGAGGTCGTTTTTGCTGGTCCTTACGAAGATATTCATGACGAAGCCGCAGATAGTTTGACGGCTAAATACATGAGTAATCGCATGCAAATTCCTACGCCTGCGAATCGTCGAAAGATTTATAATAAACTCGTTTTAAAAGGTGCTAGACAACATAACTTAAAAGATGTAACGGTTGATTTTCCATTGAATACTTTGACTGTCGTAACGGGCGTATCTGGTTCTGGAAAAACGACTTTGGTTAAACAAATTTTATATCCTGCTTTAAAGAAGCATTTAGATTTACCACATCCAACTGCACCGGGATTACACAAAAGCTTAGAAGGCGATTTGGGCGTTATTACCCAAATTGAGATGATTAGCCAAAGTCCGATTGGTCGTTCTTCTCGCTCGAATCCTATTACTTATGTGAAGGCTTATGATGCCATTCGGAAGTTGATGTCCAGTCAACAAATCTCTTTAATTCGTGGTTATAAGCCTGGTCATTTCTCTTTTAATGTGGAAGGTGGTCGTTGTGAAACGTGTAAGGGCGAAGGGGAACAGGTGGTCGAAATGCAGTTCTTAGCCGACGTGCGTTTGGAATGTGAAGAATGTCGTGGCAAAAAGTTCCGAGCCGAAGTTTTAGAAGTAACTTATAAAGGCAAGAATATTTTTGAAATACTCGATTTGAGTATCGAAGAAGCTTTGGATTTCTTTGCAGAAAATAAAGATATTATCACCAAAATAAAACCGCTTTTTGATGTTGGTTTGGGCTATGTTAAATTGGGTCAGTCTTCCAGTACCCTTTCTGGTGGAGAAGCGCAACGGGTTAAATTAGCTTCCTTTCTTGGTAAACAAAATCGTAAAGAGCACATCTTTTTTATCTTCGATGAACCGACGACAGGACTACATTTTCATGATATTCGAAAGTTATTGGACGCCTTGAATGCTTTGGTCGAAAAAGGGCATTCGGTCCTTGTCGTGGAGCATAATATGGAGGTGATTAAGTCCGCCGATTGGGTGGTGGATTTAGGGCCTGAAGGTGGGCGTGATGGTGGACATCTGGTTTTTCAAGGAACGCCTGAGGAATTAGCTAAGGTTGAAGGGTCTTATACTGGGAAGTATTTGAAGGAGAAGTTGGAGATGGAAAAGGTTTCCTAAAATAGTTTATTAAAATTGACTGGTATATATAATTGTACTCTAATTGTTTTTTCTTCTATAATGCCTGGTATCCAAAGTGTAAAATCTTTAATAGCATTAACTGCTCTTAAGGACTCCGCACCACATTTCGAACCTATATCATTTCATCGATGTTCGTCAAAGCGGACCAAATAACTTCGATGGAAGTTTGGAAATCTTGTGCTACCAAAATAAGGCCTTCTGACTTTTTCATCCGCTGATTGTTTTATTAAAATTTAAAGCACTAAACCATTTAACAAC
>CALLVC010000273.1 GCA_938010785.1 uncultured Saprospiraceae bacterium | reverse complement strand
GCCGGCAGGCAGGCTCGCCATAGCGGTGCTATGTCTGTAAGCCTCCCATCCGCTTTGCGGTTCACCCGTACGGGTTCATGCCTTGTCTAGGAAAAAAATATTTCCTCAAAATGACCACTTTATTAATTTATTTTGCCTAATAGCTGAGCATTATTTCCTTGGCATGGGCCAATTGGACATGTGCTTTGTTGGTTATTTGATGAATGCACTTTCCGATTTGACTAGATTTCATGGAGATAATTATATCATGTCCAGGAATACCCAGTCTAAGTTTTGTAATGTATTCAGCTGGGCTTGTACCTTCCTTATTAATGAAAGCTTCTATGTAAAGCAGATTTTTAAATTTTTCTGCGAGATTATATAATTTCCACTTTAAAAGCCGAGTATATTTATTAGGTACTTCGGCGACATTACTGATAAGAATTTGCATAGTTGAGTGTTTTTAGTTTTTTAAATTATTTCGTTACTATTCACCATTAAGTACTTTTACCATAAAGAAAATAAAGTACATAGAGTTCATAAAGTAATTTTAGAGCTGTATTTGCTTTCTTTTCTAAGCACTTTATGTGCTATATGCGCTTTATGGTTAAAAAAGTAAGTGTTGAACAGTTACCTTATTTCAATTTAAATAATAGCTTGTTGAACTTTTTGAATTGTTGCTAATGTTTGATAATGAGGGACAGGTCGCCCCGCTTCGTCCACCTTGACGAAGACAATTTTATCTATAGAAATAATAGTTTTCTTAGAAAATAGATTTCGAACCTCACAGCGAAAAGTGATGGAAGTTTTGCCTACCTCCACAAACGCTAATCCCAACTCTACCACATCCGCTTGTTTAGCAGAACTAACGAAATTTATCTCTGACATGTATTTAGTCACAACTCGATGATTATTCAATTTTGTCATCGCATAAATACCTGCTTCCTCATCAATCCACTTTAATAGCTGTCCACCAAATAGCGTATTATTGGCATTTAAATCACCTGGCTTAATTAACTTTCTTGAATAGAATTTCATATTTTTTCTTTTACTAGTACACTTAAATTAATTACTACAGAAGTACTTCTGTTTTTCCAAAGCCCTGTCATATCCTTCATTCGCACTTCGCTCAAAGTCTACACAAGCGGTTATTGGATTTTGATTTAATAGATGCGCCACTCCCCTATTGAAATAGGCGGTTCCCAATTCACTGTCCAATTCAATAGCTTTTGTAAAATCAGCAATCGCTTCATTATATCTACCTGCCAGAAGATGTATATTGCCTTTAACCTTCCATGCCATCGAATTATCAGATTCATAAAACAGCACTTCCTTTAAATCATTGAGGGCGTCCGTTAATTTTCCAACTTTTTTATAACAAATAGCTCTATTAAAATGAGCCGCTAAAAAGTTACTCTCGCCTCGGTTGATTATTTTGGTATAATCGGCAATCGCTCCTTCAATATCTCCCAATTTCTTTTTGACTAAGGCTCTTTCAAAATAAGCATTACTAAAGGTTGGATTTAAGCCAATGGCTTTATTCAGAAAATCCAAACTAGTCTCATAGTTTTCAAGGTGTTGACTGACTTTACTAAAATTATACCAAGCCATAGTGTTATTAGGGTCTAGATTTATTGCTTTTCGAAAGGCTGTGGTGGAATTAGCTAACTCTCCTAATTCTAAATAAATGACCCCTTTTAAATCATAAATAATGGAAGTATTTGCCTTGAAGAGTTCCAAATAGGTTAATTCTTCAATTGCTTTATACCAAGACTTATTTTCCAATGCGGTTAAGACTCCTTCTAAGTGTATGATAGCAGATTCCAATTCAGGATAAACATCATTTGTGTGCGCTGTATGAAGCGCTTCATACCACTTGTCTAAGGTTGTTTCATATTGAAACACTTGGTCTTCCCAACTTACATTTTGATAAATTTCTTCTGGGTAAAAAGCCAGTAAATTCATCTGAGCTTGCGGCCCTTCGATGCCAAAAAGCGCAGGAGCAATTGGGTTTAATCGTGCTGCCATAGCCGCATCTGCTCGTGCTGCTGTAGGCATCCCTAACCGATACTTGAGTAAGGCCCGATGTAAATAAACTTCTGGATTTTGGGGGGCTAAATCTACCGCATTATCTAGTTCTATTAAAGCCTCTACCTGATTACCTTGACGAAATAGATGCTCGGCTTTTACTAAAAAAAATTGAATATTTCCTCTATGGTTTTCATTCACAATGCCATCATCCAGATTGGTTTGAATCTGAGCAAATACAGAATTATTTAACCCAATTGCTAAAAAGAAAAAAATTATTATCGGATATCTCATATCTTCAGTTTTAGATAGTTTAGTAACGAATAAAAAATAGTTTAACGTAATTGTATTTTTCCTTTTATGTTAGAGATGGACGCCTTTTTCCCATTGATAGGAAGCGCTATCTTGATTAAATCTTATATATGAATCATTTGGCAATAAGAATCTATGACAATTTTTTATTGTTATTTTAGAACGAATCTTTTAGTTGTACCTCGTGCCAAAAAAGAATTAAGTAACCGCCATTTTGACTAGAGTTGTCCATTAATGCCGTTTCGACCGCCTTGGGGAATCATATAAATTAGTTCCACTAGTTTTCGTTCTTTATTAATTATGATTTTGTCAAAATAGTTTTATTTAAATTTTTAATAGTAATACTATCATTTAAACGTATAGCAGTATGTATTTGTTCACTCAACAACCAAAAAAAAATATACTTTTTACTTTGATAAAATATTAGCTTAAGAGTATATCTAAAAAGGATAACCAATAGCTAAATTATATACTAAATTATTTTGTCGCCAAGACTGTTTATAAATCGCTAAATCATCAAAAGTCCAATCAAATCGCCCTTTCTCAACGGGTTTTCTTAATGGAAAAGCAGTATCCAACCGAATGACAAAAAAGTCAAAATCCAATCGAATGCCAAACCCTGTTCCTAAAGCAATTTCCTTATAGAATTGGTCAAATTTAAATACACCATTTGGTCGGTCTTCGCTCTCTAATAACCAAATATTCCCACCATCTAAAAAAAGTGCGCCTTCAAGATATTGTACAATGTCAAAGCGATATTCTAAGTTAAACTCCAGCTTAATATCTCCTGTTTGGTCAATCAATTGGTCATTATTAGCCATCATACTTTCATCCAAATAACTTCCGGGACCTAAGCCTCTTAGATTAAAGGAACGAATGCTATTTGAACCACCTACAAAAAATTGTTCGATGTAGGGCAGTTCTTTAGAGTTGCCATAAGGTAAACCAATGCCCAATAAAATACGGCTTGCCCATTCGCTATTTTTACGAGGTAAATAGTAACGAAAATCGGGAGAAAATTTTAAAAATTGCGCATATTCTCTACCTAAAAATTTATCAGGATTCTCTCCCGTTGGGTCACCCGTCGCAGCTAAAGAAACTAGATTGCCAGACGTACCAATTTCTACTCTAAAAAAATGATAAGGAGAGACATCCGTCTTAGGTGTTGAAGTATAGGTATAGATGTAATCAGAACCAATGATAAAGACATTTCTGAAACTATTTTTTAGACGCGTGTCATTATCTAAGATACTTTGAAAGTTGGTAGATTTATTATTGACACTTAGTTGATTAATTCGCAATAAGCCCAGTTGATGGCGTATATTTTCATTTTGCTGCCATTCGTAGCCTAATTTTAGATTTGTAGAATTAATGGTATAAAAGTCAGTTCTTCGCTGAAAATTATTACTCAGATTGATTCTAGTTCTTGGTACAAATCGAAAATATCTATTTCTAAATTTGAAAGGTAGTAATAGTTTGGGAATCAATAAATTAGCTTCTAATGTTAAGTCAATGGTGTTGATGAAACTTTGGCTATTGGTTAGTTGAGTTTCAAAGCCACCCGATAACTTTAGATTAAATCGCTCTGCTCCGTTAAATAAATTGTTGTGACTATACTGTACAGATGCCGCAGACCCTAAAAAACTACCTGACCGATTATTGACTTGAAATTCGTATTGGATATTTTGTGTCAAACTAGGGGTTAAATAAAAGTAACGGTCGAGAAGCTTTTGGTCTCCACTATCTCGTTTTTCATATTTTAACCGAACAAACTTGAATAGGCCTAAATCTAATAAATGGCTCACTGAAACATCTTGCAAATCTCGATTCACCAAATTGCCTTTTCGCTGAGCGATGGCTCGGTCTAGTGTTTTGGGCTTGACCACTTCAAGCGGTTGGATAGTGGTCAAATTAGGCCGACGAATAGTGTCTAAATTTTCAAGCGTCAACGAATCGTCTAATAAGTAAGCTGGGTAGACAAAAGTTTCTCCGATATAATAGGGTTGATGCAAAGCACTGTCTGATGGATTTACTATTTTCAAGTGAATATCTGCTTTCAGTCGTTCTTGGGTTGTGTCCACTAAGTAAAAAAGATAATTTTCTTGAAAATCTATATACCCCTTTCGGCCAGCTATTTGAGTGAGTCTTAGCCGTTCTTGGTCTAAAGCGAGTTTTGAATAATATTTGGTGGTATCAATTTCAGTTTTCTTGCTGTTTTCATTAATTAATCTACCGACGGGCGTAGTATCTTGAGGAAAGTAAAGATTGCCAAAAGAAAATTGTCCATTGGATACAACTTGATAAGTTATTTCCATTTGTTTTCCCTTGACGAGCGTGTCTACTTGGACAATTGAACCAAAATAACCCTTATCTTTTAAATGCTTTTCTAAAATTAATTTACTTCTATTGGTAACCAGCGGGTCATAAAATTGTGGAGGTCTACCAAAAGTCTTTTTCAGCCAATTCCTAAATCCTTTTTTCTTATTTAAATTCCGAAATTGGTTGTATACCCATAAATTAAACCCACCTAAGCCATAGTCAGGTGTTGGTTTTGCCAATAATTGTAACTCTGCCTTTAGTTGTGCTTTTTGATTGACTGCCTTAGGGTTTTCAAAATTAATGGTCGTACTTCTGACTAGTTTTTCGTCATCAGACAGGTATTTTGTCGGAGAACAGGACGTACCGAATAAGGCTATTATGCCCAAAAAGAGGATATGAAGGATGTATTTTTTCAGTTTTTTTCGTTTTTTCGTTTTTTCAATACATTACCAAAGGATTTTCTAAAATTGATACCGACGCCTGTCCTAGCTGTATTTTGGTCTGTCAAAATATCAAAGTCACTTAATCGAAAGACTCTCAAGAGATAACTACCACTTTCCGTTAGTTGATATTCTAAAACAAAATCGCCTGCTACATTTGACCCTGCTGAGGTAGATTGGTTGGCTAAATTAAAATCTGCATCGGCTTTGATCGTAATGCGGTCGTTAAATAATTTTTGGGATAAACCGACTCCCAATTCAACCGCAGGCCCAGCGGTATCTTCAAAATTAGATTGATAACTTGCCAAGTCAAAAGATAATTCAAAACCTTTTAAATATTTGCCCGCCAATTGATTTAATTGGTTGGATAATAACTTGCTGACACTAGACAAAGCAACATTTTGTCCTGCTCCAGCTATTGACTGCCCAGCATTTTCGGAGGCAATAAAACTATTGAATAATAGGAGCGAAAAGACTTGTTTGTTCATCTCGTCTTGGTCATTCCTTAGGTCGTTGAGTTTTCTGGAAACGGTACTACTGACATCGTTGCCGATGCCTTCGGGTAGGCGAATGTCAAAGCTAATTTCGGGCTTGGTAAATAGGCCTTTGAGATAAAGTAACGTTTGTACTTCCGTTCTTCTACGAGCGGCACTTGCTTCTGCGGACCCTTCAAAATTCGTTTCATTTTTGATGAGTTCGTAGGTAGTTGTTTTGACATTGTAAGCAGCGGTTATGTCAAATCTAGCTTTAAGTGGGTCGCCTACAAAACTAACTCGACTGCCTGATTGGATATCAAAATTCTTTTTTACTAAGTTTTGGTAACTAAAATTATATTGTCCTTGGTCAATCACAAAATCTCCCAAAATACGCATCTCCCCTGCTGGAGACAGTGCAATGGTCATATTAGAACTGCCCCTTCCCTCCACTTGGTCACCCGTCAAAGGGTCGATGATAATTTTTAGTAAGGCATCGGGCGTTACATCTAAATTCATCAATAAATCTACGTTCAAAACATTTCGTAACTCATATTGTGGAACAGCCGCTTCCTCTCCTTCTTTTGCATATTTTTCTGGATTGGTAAAAATGATATAATCGTCGGTTGTAATTTGCTCTGATTCTATCAATGGTTGCAAATTGAAGACCGAATTGGGTAACGTTCGAGCGTTTACTTCTATAAACGGCAAAGTTAAAGGCCCATTAATATTGACATCCGCTGCAACAAATAATTGCCCAAAAAATAAGGGATTCAGAGTAGCAGTTGTATTCATGACCTGAAAAGAATTCGTCTGAAATCTAAGGTCTAATTGCATATCTGCAAAGAAATCATGGTAGATATTGCCAGTCAAAGTACCTTGTTGATTATCCGCATCATTTATGAGGACGGAGCCTAGGGTAATTTGTTGGTTGTTAAAAGCAATGGTGTGTTCTGGAATTGTTATTCTACTCCCTAAAAAATCAATAATCGTACTGGCTTGTTGTAAATTTATTTGTCCACTTAAATCAGGCTTTTCTGGGGTGCCTTCTAAAGTAAAACGGCCCGAAGCCATGCCCTTACTATCATTAATAATCCCTTCCGTAAAAGGATTTAGAAGCCGCATTTCCATCTGTTGGATGTCTCCTGAAATATCAAATTCTTTGGTATCAATGGTATATTGTCCAACTAGTGATAGGTTATTATTATCGCCTTTCAAGCCTGCTTTGACATTGATAATTTTACTACCTGCGCCTTGTTCTGAATCTACAAAAAATTGACCTACTTTTTCGCCGTTCAAGGCTAAATCATCAATTTGTAAATCTGCTACATAATGTGCATTACCAAGTGGCTCTTTTAGGGTAAATTGGCCATTGATTAACCCTTTTAGTCGATTTTGATTAATGGCTAAAAAATTAGTAATATCGTTAATCTGAAAATCATTGAAGGCTAATTGAATGGGTGGAGTTATCGTCTTTATATCAGGTGAACCTTCGCTTTGAATGGCGATTTGGTGTTGCTTGTCTTTAATTTTTAAGTTATTGATATACAAATAGTTATTGATAAAATAAACACCATTGTCTGCTGCGACTTGCCAAGTTTCTCCATTTAGAAAGAAGCGGTCGGTCAATTTGAATTCATACCATCGAGGGGTTTCATAGGCAACGCCTTTAAATGCTAATCGATTTTCTAAAGTATCTCCCGTCACCGTTAATTGGAAACGTAAACTGTCTTCGCCTAAATTGGTTTCAAAAATAGCTAAAGGGGCAAATAATCCTCCTGTTTCCATTTGCAATAAGGATAGATTAGCGTTTAATTTTTCTTCTTGACCATTTACTTTAAAGAGTAGTTGTTCGGTAGATAAATTTCCAAATTCAAGGTTATCAATAATCGCTTCTAGCTCCAACTTTTGCTTTTTACGATTAAAATTTCCTTTTATCGTTCCATCTTCAAGGCTGGTTAATTGTGGTACAAAAAGAAAGGTAAGAGGTAGAGGATTGGTAATTTGAATATCAAAATCAAAAGATTGTTGGTCATTAATTGCGGCAGCAACATTAGCCCGAGTAATGGTATCCAATAAGTTATCCAAAGGGAAAAAATCGTTGATATAATTGAGGGTGACTCTAGATAATTTGGCAATATCAAAATCTCCCTTAATGTCTGCCTTTAGAAAGTCAGCTTGTAAACTTAAAGTGGCACTATCTAAGGTAGGTTGAGTTGCTTTAAAAAAGATAGAATCTTCTGTATACACATCTACACCATTACCGATACTAAAATTTGAAATCACTGATTTCCCTGTTACATTATTTAAGCTATTTCCCGAAAAATCAATGTCCGCCTTTAGTTGAATAGCTAAAGCGTCGGAGGTGAAATTTAAGGGCTTTAAATTTAACGTGTCTAAATTTAAGACAAACTTAAAATCTGGAATACTATCTTGTAAATTGGCTTGACCATTAAAAGTTAACTTGGCGTTTTTATCCGTGAGTCTAATTTTGCCATCAAAGTTTTTTTGCTGAAAAGCACCATCAATTTCTACATTACGATAAGTATAATTGTTGTAATTGATGCTGTCAATAATTACTTGTGCATCAGCTAGTAAAGAATCTACCACAAATCCACTCCCCTGCCCTTTAGCGTGTAAAGTAGCCGAACCTAAGGCTTTATTTTGAGGAAAGGCTTTGTCTAATTCAAAATTTATTAAGCGCAAATCTCCAATATAATTGCCCGATTGGTAATTGGGGGTAAAGGCGAGTTTTAAATCACTTTCTAATTTTCCAATAGAAGAATTGATGGTACCGATTAAGTCAAAGTTTTTTATATCTCCTTCTACTTTTCCTACAAATTGAATATCGCCCAAGCTATCCAAGACAGGGGGGATGGAATTATTTAAAAAACCTTTCCAGTCTTCTGCCCGCGTTTCCAAAGCCGCTATTTCCAAATCAAATCGCAAATTCTCTGCATCGGGCAACCCTACCAAATAGGCATTTGCCTTAATATTGGTATTGGATGCTGTTTGTAAAAAAAGATTATCGATGTTAAAGTCATTAAGTTGCCCTTTGGCGACTCCGCTCAGCGTGAATTGACCAAATTCTTTCAAACCCTGAGGCATTACGATACTATCCAATAAGCGGTTTACTTTGTCATAAGAAGTTGTTAGTTCCTTCAATTCAATATCAAAAGTAGCTTGATTAATATCGGTAAGTTGCTGTAACTTGCCATTCAATGACAACTCCACTTGTTCTCCGATACTGAAATTGAAATTATTGATAGTTAAGTTATTGGCGTTACCTTTAAGCCGTCCGTTTAAAAATAGCTGCTCTTTTAAATTGGTATTTAATTGTTGAATTTTGTTAATAGCCGGAGCAAATAATTTTAAATCGTGAAAAGCGATACTTACCTCATTAAAGGTACTCTCAAAATTCACTTTATGGGTGATGTCTGCCAAATCAGCGAATTGCTTAAATTGTAATTTTGTGGTAGTGTTTGCTCGACTGTAAGGCGTTTTAATAGATAGATTTTCGACTAGAATTTGGGAGGTATCAACCAATAATTTTCCAGTTAAATTTTCTAATTCAAACCCACTTTTGTCTTGTAAACTAAAATTATTTATTTCGCCAGTTATCTCCTTATCTATCCAGGTAAAACCTTCTATGGTCAGGAATAAATTGTTTATCCCTAGGTGTTGAAAATCAATGCCTTCTTTTGGACTTTTGGTTGGATTGTTCTGATTAAAGATTATTTGATTGTTACGGATTTCTAGTTGATTGACCATTAAGTCCCAACCTAATTCGGGGAAGGTTAAAGTAGGTCGAACAGGAGTCGTATCAACCACTTCTTTTCCTGCTAGCATTTGAAAGTCTATAAAAATTTCGTCGAGCTTAACTTTTTGTAAGTCAACAATTTTTTTCTCCAAATCTAAATTATTGGCAGTGATGGACAAATCTGGAATAGTTGCTTGTAAAATTGTTTCTGTATTTTCATCCAAATAAGCAAGTTGAGAAGAACTTATCGAAACTGCTTCTAAACTAAAAGTCCAAGGTGATTTTGCCGTATCTGTTTTATTTTGATTTGATTGAAATGATTGGATTAGAAAATTATAATTGAAAGTGCTATCCGAAGCAGTTCGTTCGAGTTTTACCTTTGCGCCTTTTAACGCTATAGAATTGAGAAAAATATTTCTTTGGAGCAAAGAAAAGATACCAATATTGACGGCTAATCGGTCAGCGTATAATAAAGTGTCCCTTTTTTGGTCTTCGATATAGATACCTTGTAAAACTGCCGTTTTGAAAAATTCAATATCGACACTTTCGATATGTACTTTTGCCTGAAGGCTGGTGGATAAACTTTTAGCGACTTGATTGGTGACGCCAGTTTGCACCTTAGGAATAGTCAATGCAAATGCCAATAACAAGAAAAGCCCTATTAGGGCTAACAATAAAATACCGATGTATTTGAATGCTTTTCTTGTCAAATTTCTTGTTTATTACTTTTTAAGTTAAATTTTAATTTGAAATCATACAAAAACTAGAAGAGAGATTAGAGATACTTAATCGGTTAAAAAGCAAAATTTTTAACTTTTAAAAGCTCCAAATATTCCAGCATATTTACAATCAAGTCTCTTCTCTCTACTCTCTTTTCTCAAAACTGTATGGTTTTGAAAAATTTTAATAGCACTAGGAAACAGGATGGGTTTTATTCACCAACTTCCGAGTAGTACCAATCCATAATGGGCTAATCAACAAAGAAATAGCAATTACCAAAATTGCCAATTGATACCCATAATCACTAATAATTTTGTCCGCAAAAGCAATGGCTGCCAAGATAAAACTTAATTCCCCCACCTGTGCCAATAAAGCGCCTCCATAAATACTATCTTTCCAATTATTCCCAAAATATCTTAATATAACCATATTAATGAAGTGATTGGTTAATAAGACAGAGCTGACTAAGATAGCGATGATTGTGGCATTTTCTTTTAAAAAATCAAGGTCAATCATCATTCCAATAGAAATAAAAAATACAGCTACCAAGACTACTCGAAAGGCATGTAAACTATCGTGAAACCAATTGGTAGATTGAGCTGAATTTACTACAATGCCACCTACAAAAGCGCCTAATGCCGCAGACAAACCAAAAAATGCGGTCAGCAACGCAAAACCAAAACAGGTGATAAATGCCACAAAAACCTGCAATTCATGGTCTTTCTCAATGACCCTGCTAAACGGTAATTCAATCGTTTTTCTTTTCGTTAAAAAAATGATTAAG
>CALLVC010000272.1 GCA_938010785.1 uncultured Saprospiraceae bacterium | reverse complement strand
TTAAAGGTTATAGGGTTTTCTTATAAAAATGCTTAGCTCACCCTTTAAAAACCCTTTTTTGATTTCTTGGGACTCTGCCTGTCCCGAATTTATTTCGGGAATGTCCCAAGAAATCAACATTTACTCGGATGTTTCATTTTTATAAGAAAGCCCTTTTAAAGGTTATCGTTAATTAGATAGTCTGTATTATATTGCCTATCTATCGTCTTGATAAACCGATAATAACCTCTCGTAACTTCAATAACCCCTAACCATAAAATCAGCTACCCCACATTAAAGAGGCAGCTTCTTAAAAATTGTAGACTTACGAATTCCTAGCGCTTTTTATTCAATAATCTCTCCTAAATCATTTAGCTAAAATCAACTTGGTGGTATAGAATTTGCACCCCTCAAATATTAACCTTCCAATTATAAACAGCAGTCGGATTTATTAAAGGCAAATTAATGATAGTGATTAACCCATTAAAGCAAGAAGCATGAAGTTTTCATTTAGTATTAAGCTATATCCTATACTGTTTATATTCTACATTATACCTAATTCCTTTATAATAGCTCAAGGCTCCGACAACCTAAGATTTACCAGTATTAATACAAATAATGGATTATCGAATAATAATGTGAATGATGTTTTAAGAGATAATCGCGGCTTTTTGTGGATTGCTACCAATGATGGTTTATGTCGGTATGACGGTCCTGATAATTTTAAAATATATTATGCTGAAGACAAAGAAGGAAAGGAAGGACTGAATTCTAGTAATATTTCCACTTTATTGATTGACAGTAAAGATAATTTATGGGTTGGGACACGACTAGGAGGACTCTCCCGTTACCATTTACCTACTAAAAAATGGAAAACTTTTCTCAATGACCCTGCGGATAAAAATAGTTTAAGTAATAATGAGGTGCTCTGTATTATCGAAGATAGCAAGCAGAATATTTGGATTGGTACGGAAGATGGTCTTAATCTATATCTTCCTGAAAACGAACGATTTATAGCGTATAAAGGAGGTGAATTTAACCCAAATGGTCTAAGTTCTAAAGCAGTCCTAAGTATTATGGAAGATGATAAAGGTTGGCTTTGGATTGGTACTTGGAATGGGGGGATTCATTTACTAATTCCTCATGAATCTGGAGATTTAACAAAAATACAATTTAGAAACCTTACTCCTTCTAAAAATTATGAAAGTTGGAATACTTGGAAAATCTACCAAGATAAGGAGCAACGTTATTGGGTAGGAACTTTTGGAAATAGTCTATTTTTAATGCAACTCCCTTCTAATGCCTCCAATCTGAAAAATGCTCAAAATTGGGAACCAAACTTTCACCAATATGCTGCTTCAAAAAAAAATACCACGACGCTCTCTAGTAATCTTATCAAAGATATATTGCAAGATAATAGTGGAAAACTATGGGTAGCTACTGTTGAGGGATTATGTAACATTTTATCTAACCAATTGCCTGACCCTAAAATATTTAACACTCCAACTAAAGAGCAACCAACTATTCATTTCAACCGATATATATATAACCCAACTGATCCGTACTCTATTGCGCATAATGATATAAACAATATCTATGAAGACAGCCAGAACCTACTTTGGTTTGGTCACTTTGGAGGTCTTTCCAAGCATAATTGGTCTTCTAATCAATTTTCTTTAATAGAATTTTTTGATTTTACCGAAGAGACACCTAACACTCAAAATATGTATGTTGATAATGATAAAAATGCATGGATTGGGGCGGGTAGTAATGGATTAATGAAATATGATTTTAGTACAGGGAAACTTTCTAAAATAGATAAAAGTATTTATTCTAGCTCTAAAGATGGTCACGTATA
This sequence comes from uncultured Saprospiraceae bacterium, assembly GCA_938010785.1. GTDB lineage: Bacteria > Bacteroidota > Bacteroidia > Chitinophagales > Saprospiraceae > JAFMDF01. The sequence goes on along the minus strand of CALLVC010000272.1, from coordinate 2,124 downwards.
TTCAATATATAGCCCTAACGATATTGATATTTATATAGCTACATATTCTGGTTTTAGTATATTTAATCGAAAAACTGGGCATTATAAATATTTCCCAACGCCTAAATGGTTACAAGAACAAAACTCTTTATTTGCAATTCAATGTATTTATGTAGATCAGTACAATAAAGTTTGGTTTGGTACTGGAACGGGGTTATTTGCGCTTAATCCAAAAACTGGAATTTATAAAAGTTATTTACACGACCAAGATAATCCTAAGAGCATAAGTGATAATTCTGTGAATGCCATCACAGCGGATACTTACGGAAAGCTTTGGGTAGCTACTTTTAATGGGCTAAATTTTTCAACTGACTATGATGAAGATACAGCTACTTTTCAAAGCTTTAAAACCGACGATACAAACTTGGATGCACATACTATTTTTTCTAATAGGATTATGGCTTTAAAACAGGTCGAAGATGAATTATTTATCGGTACAACGAGCGGGCTAATTAGCTATGATTTAATCAATAATAAATTTTCGAATTATAATGCGGGTAAAAAGCGATTTTGGATTCAAAGTATAGAAGCTAATAACACCAATGAATTGTGGATAAGCACCACAGAAGGCATAATTACCTTTGATATAAATAAGCAACAATTTAATCATTTTGAAAAAGCCGACGGATTAGGAGATCTAACTTTTAGAAAAGGTTCTAGTTCTTTAGATACCTTTGGTAATTATTATTTTGGAAGTAGACAAGGGATAACAGCTATTCATCCTGCAACTATTAAAAAGAACACTGATTTGCCTCCTGTTTACATTACGGAAATTGAAAAATTGAATTCTAAAAATAGAGTAACGCTTAATTGTATCAATCAAGAAGAATACATTCTAGAATATGACGATTATTACCTTTCTATTGATTTTACGGCTTTAAATTACAATCGCCCACAAAAAAATAAGTATGCTTATAAATTAGAGGGATTTGATGAGGATTGGATTTACACGGAATCCAATACTCCTGTTGTATATACTAATTTAAAACATGGAGATTATACTTTTCGAGTAAAAGCAGCTAATAATGATGGTGTTTGGAATGAAGAAGGGGCATTACTAAAGATAACTAAAAAACCTGCTTTTTGGGAAACGTGGTGGTTCTATCTTTTATCTATATTGAGTTTCCTTTTTATAGTTTTTTCAGGAAATTACTACCATACAAATAATATAAGACAAAGAAATCTAGCATTAAAGCAATATAATGAAGACCTAAATGAAGAAATAAAAGAACGTAAACGTGTTGAAGAAATCTTAAAACAACGAGAAGAATTATTGGAAGAGCAATCAAAAAAATTGGAATCTTTCAACGTAGAATTAAAACGGTCTAATAGCGACTTGGAACATTTTGCTTACGCTGCTTCTCATGATTTGAAAGAACCTTTAAGAACGATTTCTAGTTTTACTAATTTATTAACTAGAAGTCATCAAAATACTACCGATAAAGATACTGCTCAATATGTCTATTTTATCCAAGATGGAGTCACTAGAATGACTAAATTAATCCAAAATTTATTAGACTATGCTAGAGTTGGAAAGAACGAGATTAAGTTCACACCGGTAAAACTTAATAATATTGTTGCGACTAAATTATTTGATTTATCTGAGTTGGTTAAAGAAAAAAACGCTCAGGTTGAAGTCGGGGATTTACCTATAATTTATTGTGAAAAAGAGCAAATCAGTATGCTTTTTCATAACTTAATTAGTAATGCCATAAAATTTAACAAGAAAAATAATAAGAAAGTAAAAATCCTTAGCCACCAAGATGGCCCTAGTGGTTTCTGGAAAATTTCTGTAGCTGATAATGGAATAGGCATTAAGCAAGAGTATCAAAAGAAAATTTTTGAAATCTTTCAAAGACTGCATGCCAAATCTGAGTTTGAGGGAACAGGAATTGGTTTAGCGCTTTGCAAAAAAATTGTGGAGACCCATAAAGGTCAAATAGAGTTATCCTCTAAAGTTGGAGAAGGAACTACTTTTTTCATTCTTTTGCCAATACATCCTGAAAATAAATATAACGTTAGTGTGGAAAAAGTAGCTCATGCTATTTCTTAATTAGCTAATGGACTAAGGGTTGTGTAAGAAGA
>CALLVC010000271.1 GCA_938010785.1 uncultured Saprospiraceae bacterium | reverse complement strand
CAAAATTTTAATCTGGAATACTATTAAATATTTAACTAAATTTGTGTCTTATAATCATTTTTAAAATATTTAATTTGCCTACAACTCCCTTACCCAATTTTATCTTTCTATTCCATGTTTGCTCGGCAATTAAATTAAATCAAATCTTATTAATAACTTTTCCTTGTCGATTGACAAGCATAACTAAAAAGTGATGTCTAAAAAAGTATTCATTCTAGGCGGTTACCAAACAGATTTTGCCCTCAATTATAAAAGAGCAGGCAAAGACCTTTATGACTTGTTACAAGATAGTGTCATTGGAGCATTTGAAAAAACAGACATCGCCCCAAAGGAAGTGGAAAGTGCACATATTGGTAATTTTGTTGGTGAATTATTTTGTGGACAAGGTCAGCTAGGCGGTATGTTTGTCAGCATTCATCCCGATTTAGCAGGTATTCCTACTGCTCGGCATGAAGCTGCATGTGCTTCAGGGAGTATGGCTGTTTTTAATGCGATGGCAGAAATTGAAGCTGGGCGCTATGATTTAGTTTGTGTATCGGGCATTGAAATGATGCGAAATGTGAGTGGGAAGGAAGCCGCAGAACACTTGGGTGCTGCTGCGTGGATTGGCAAAGAAGCACAAGATGCTCAATTTCCTTGGCCTTATTTATTCAATGAGATTGGAGAAATGTACGAAGAACGGTTTGGTTTAAAACAAGCACATTTAGCGGAAATCGCCAAAACCAATTATGAAAACGCCAAAAGAAATCCTAAATCTCAAACTAGAACCTGGGGTTTGGACGAGCTCTTTTTTACGGAAGATGAACAAATCAATCCTAAAATAGAAGGTAATTTAAGAAAATCAGATTGTGGTAGAATTACAGATGGCGGGGCAACTATATTTTTAGCTTCTGAAAAATATGCCAAAGCCTATGCTAAAAAACGCAATATTCGATTTGAAAACATTCCATATATCAAAGGTTGGGGCCATCGCACTGCACCGATGCTTTTAAAAGATAAACTGGATGCTGGCAAACAATCCCCTTACCCTTTTCCGCATCTTCGTGGAACGATTGAAGATGCTTATCGTCGAGCAAACATTGCTGGAATAGCGGATTTGGATGCAATAGAAACCCACGATTGTTTTACCATTACAGAATATGTAGCCTTAGAGCATTTTGGAATTACTGCTCCGGGTGAAGCATGGAAAGCCATCGAAGCTGGCAGTATCAAAATGAATGGTAACATTCCAGTCAACCCTAGTGGTGGATTGATTGCTAATGGGCATCCTGTAGGCGCAACAGGCATAAGAATGTTACTGGATTCGTATAAGCAAGTGACTGGAACTGCTGGAGATTATCAAGTGGAAGGCGCTAAAAATGTGGCGACTTTGAATGTTGGGGGAAGTTTGACGACTATGGCTAGTTTTGTGGTGGGTAATTAGTATTTTAACCTAAAAAAAATCATAATAAAAGTAAAAGGAGCATATGAAAACCAATAATTTTTTAAAAATAATATTCATTTTCTGGTTTATTTTTATGATGATTGGGTACGCTTTTTTTGATGATGGTGGGTTTGCCACAAAAAGGTGGATTGATTTTATAATGATGCCAATTCCATCAACTTTTTTCGCTACTTTATTTACAGGAATTACCTTTTTATTTGTAAATCCATTTATTTGGCTTTATAGTCGATTTTTGAAAAGTAAAAACAATAACTTCTAAATAATGCAATTTAAAACAAGCATTCTATTTCTATCCATTCTTTGTTTTTTTGCCTGCCAACAACAAGTAAAAGACATACCTGTTAAAAAAACTGCAACGAAAGCCGATGTAACTGACTATTCCAAAATAGCTAAAGCTACTACCAAATCAAATTGGCTGCGTCCACCCTACAAACACTGGGCATTAAAAAATGTAGATAAACTTTTTGATGTTGGGATAATTGCAAAAGGAGCAAAAACAATAGCACTAGCCGAGAATTTGACATCTTTAGCAGATTTAAAAATAGAACAATTTGACGGAAAAATATATGGCTATGAAGAACATTTAGACTCCAATCGAACCGATGGATTTTTGGTTTTGCATAAAGGAAAAATCATTTCTGAAAAATATTTTGGCAATATGACACCGACCACTTCCCATAATTGGTTTTCTATGTCTAAATCCTTGACAGGCACAACGGTGGATATTTTAGCCGCAGAAGGAAAAATTGATTTAGAAAAACCAACCTTACATTATTTACCAGAACTAAAAGGTAGCGCATGGGACGGGACAACGGTCCAAATGGTACAGAATATGTTGGTAGGCATTGAGTTTGATGAACGATATGATAACCCAAAATCTGATGCTTATAAATTTGCTCGGGTTTCTCATTTTGTGGAAATTCCAAATCTGCCATCTGAATTTGAGAATGTCTTAGATTATGTAAAATCCGTTAAGAAAAGTAGAGACCACGACGAATTATTCCATTATGTAAGTTTGAATACGGAAGTTTTGGGGATGATAATTACCAAAGTAACGGGTAAAAAACCATCGGAAGTCATGAGTGAAAAAATTTGGTCCAAATTAGGCGCAGAACAAAATGCATTTGTGGTGCAGGACCCCAATGGCTATGAGTTAGTGAGTGCGGCTATCAATACGAACTTAAGAGACGCTGGGCGATTTGGACAAATGATGCTAAACGATGGCTATTACAA
>CALLVC010000270.1 GCA_938010785.1 uncultured Saprospiraceae bacterium | reverse complement strand
AAAAAGTGAAAAAATTAGTCGTATAGACATGGAGGAAAGTCAAAAATATCCCGATTATAAAAAATACAAGTTTCGAGAACTTAAAGTATATGGGTCTACCGAATGGTTGGCAGACAATAAGAAGAAGTATCGACAGGTCTTTGACTTGAGCGAAGCGTCCTATATATATGCAGAACTCTCCTTTTTCAATAAATTATTCGATGTAGAAGACTGGGAAGTAGAAGTAGAATTGCATTGCTATTCGATGAAGAAAGGGCGCAAAGAACTGTGTGCCTTACCTTTTAAAAGAAAAGTAAGCAAGTATGATAGTATCGCCTATATTAGAGAAGGATGGGGCAATAAAAAGGATGGCTTATTTTGGAAAAGAGGCACTTATTATTGGGAAGCATGGATAGAAGGTGAAAAAGTGTCCACCAAATATTTCTACATTGAAGATTCTTCAGATGGGCTAGTCGCAGAAGAAGAAGGCAAGTACTTAGAAGTCCAATCTCTGAAATTATATGAAGGGCCTTATGATGATGTCAACGAAGATGACCGAGTCTATTATACCAATTTTAGTGGAGAAGAGACCCGATATATTTATGTAGAAATTGTCTTAAAAAATTATAACCTACTCCATAATTGGCAATGTGAGTTGTTTATCAAGTTCTACAACGATGCTAGAGAATTAAAAGGACAAGTAATCCGTTTGCATCGAGTAGATAAAGAAGATGAATATATTCGTTTGACCGCTGGTTGGGGTTCTAATGTCAAAGGGTCTTGGCGAAAAGATAATTATACAGCAGAGCTGATTTTTATGGATAAATTGCTAGCAATTGTCCCCTTCGAAGTAGATGAAACCTTTGTAGAAGGCATAGCAGGCGTTTTATTACCCAATCGTCAAACCCCTATTATTTTAACGCCTGATGAAGATGCCAATCTCACTTTTGAAGATGTCGTGCAAAGTTTAACTTCTTTAATAGGGTTAACGGATATAAAAGTCAAGGTAAGAGAGCACGCAAAATATATCCAATTTTTACAACTAAGAAAAGAAAAAGGGTTTGAGGAAAAAGAGGAAATAAACGTCCACTCTGTTTTTATAGGTAATCCTGGAACAGGAAAAACGACCGTTGCCAAAATGATGGGTAAGCTTTACAAAAAAATGGGCTTACTTACCAAAGGACATGTGACAGAAGTAGACCGAGTCGATTTAGTCGGAGAATATATTGGACAAACGGCGCCAAAAGTAAGAGAAGTCATCAATAAAGCGAGAGGTGGTGTTTTATTCATAGACGAAGCGTATTCCTTAGCACGTTCTAATGATGACAGTAAAGACTTTGGTAGAGAGGTAGTAGAGATTATTTTAAAAGAGATGTCCAATGGAGAAGGAGACTTAGCGGTCATTGTAGCGGGTTATCCTAAGGAGATGAAACACTTCATGGATTCTAATCCAGGGCTTAAATCCCGATTTAAATTATTCTTTGAATTTTCGGATTACTTACCACAAGAATTATCACAAATTGCCAATTTTGCGAGTCAAGAAAAGGGCGTTAAATTAACAAAAAAGGCAAAATCAAGAATTGATGAAATTATCATCGAAGCTTTCCGAAATAGAGACCGAACATTCGGTAATGCTAGATTTGTATTCGATTTAATAGAAAAAGCAAAAATCAATTTAGGATTGCGGGTAATGGCAACCGAAGAACCTGCACTCACAGAATATGAGGAGCTGGAAACTATTACCATAGAAGATGTCAATAAGATAGCTATTACGAGCGAAAAGACCTTACCTAAGATACCAGTAGACAACTCTTTATTGAAAGATTCTTTAGCGGAATTGGATAATTTGATTGGCATGGACGCCATCAAGGCACAAATACACGAGTTGGTAGAATTGGTAAGTTTCTATCGTGAAACGGGTAGAAATGTGTTAAATAGTTTTTATTTACATACCGTCTTTATCGGTAATCCTGGGACAGGAAAAACAACTGTTGCTAGAATACTAACCAAAATCTATAAAGCTTTAGGTATGCTAGAAAGAGGGCATATAGTAGAAACAGATAGGCAAGGATTGGTAGCAGGCTATGTAGGACAAACAGCTATAAAAACTGCTGAAAGAATAGATGAAGCCAAAGGTGGCGTTTTATTTATAGATGAAGCTTATGCATTGACCAATGCCTCTAGCTCAGGTACATCACATGGAGATTTTGGAAATGAAGCGATTCAAACTTTACTAAAGCGAATGGAAGACCAACGGGGTCAATTTTTCCTTTTTGTAGCAGGTTATCCAGACAATATGGAAAGTTTCTTAAAAGCCAATCCAGGTTTGAATTCACGCTTTGATAAGATATTGAAGTTTGAAGATTATAAACCCGCTAACCTGATGGAAATTGCTTTACAAATGTTACAAAAAGAAAACATGAAGTTGAGCACTGCCGCACAACAGCATTTAGGGGCCTATTTGGAATTTATCCATGAATATCGAGACAAATACTTTGGTAATGCTAGGTCAGTAAGAACCATTGTAACGGATGCAATCAAAAATCAAAATTTACGCTTGGCAGCTACGCCCGTTAAAAAACGAACTAAAACAACTATCGATACCATCACTTTAGAGGATGTACAAAGCTTCAAATTAAGTAAAGAAGATTTAGTATTCCAGAAAAAGACAATTGGATTTAGAAGTAGAGGAGGTAGGTAGTGGTAAGTTGTAAATGGTGAGTGGTGAGTGAGTTGAGCAAAATAAATTACTAAAAATATAAAACGAAAAGGTGCTATTCTAAAAGAATGGCATCTTTTTTTGTTTTAATAGGTTTTATACGGTTTACAGTTCACGGTCTGCCGTACGAGAATTTTTAGAATAAACACTAATATAAGCACGCTGTAAATTAAATTTCTTTAAATGATGCTCGGCGGCTTCGCCGCCTCGCAAAGGGATTTTTAAGGGTTGGAATTTTTGGATTTCCCCGTGGGGAAATCCAAAAATTCCAACCCTTAATATCCCATAGTCGAGCTGCCGAAGGCAGCGAGACACTATCATAAGTTAATTAATTTACAGTGAACTAAACGCTTAATTTGAAAGCGTTCTAACATTTTCTTTAGTTACCTTAGAACTAAATCTGTCGTCTTAAAATAAAAGAAGCAACAGTATAGTTTTAATCATATACTGTTTAACCGATTACAATTACAATAAAATAATTTTATTCATGAAATTTTTAAAAGTATTCCTAGTACTACTATCATTTTCTTTTTCTTCTTGTTCAGAGTTACAACAGGCTTTAGGAAGTGTTTTAGAAAATGAAGCCTTGACAAATGGAGAAATCTCTTCAGGTCTAAAAGAAGCTTTAGAAATCGGAATTGGCAAAGGTTCTGACCAATTATCCGCTGTAGATGGCTTTTTCAAAAGCCAATACAAAATTTTATTACCACCAGAAGCAAGAAAAATCACGGACAAACTACAAAAAGTTCCAGGTTTTGCACAAGTTGAAAATGTGCTATTAGAAAAAATTAATAGAGGTGCAGAAGATGCCGCTAAAAAAGCTAAACCAATATTTGTAGATGCCATCAAGCAAATGTCCTTCGAAGATGCCTTAAACATATTAATGGGCGCAGATAATGCCGCAACAGGTTATTTGAATGATAAAACCAATACGCAATTGTACAATGCGTTCAATCCAGTCATTATCGAATCACTAGATAAATTCAATGCGAGAAAATACTGGTCAGATGTAGTGGATAAGTATAATAAAATTCCATTCGTAGAAAAGGCAGACCCTAGTTTAGACAATTACGTGACCAATCAGGCACTAAAAGGGTTGTTTAGTATGGTAGAAAAGGAAGAAGAAAATATTAGAAAAAATGTATCTGCAAGAACTTCTACTTTATTAAAGAAAGTGTTTGCGAAGCAGGATAATAAGTAATAGTTATTAGAAGTTACGAGAGGTTATTGGAAGTTATTATCGGTAAAAGCAAGCGTAATTATTTTTTCGGTAATAACTTTTAATAGCTAAACTTTAAAAGGAAGCAGAAATAGAAACCGAATCTCTATAAAGGGCATAGCCAGAAAAAATGCCTAAGCCATTATCAATATTAGAATAGACACTAATTGGTTCTACAAAAGGACGGTCTTTATTAGCAATTTGGCGAGAAAGAGAAGTGTGATAGAGGTAATAATCTTTAGAAACCGTTCTCAAAATCCCTACTACTTTACCCATCTTGGCTTCATTATTCAAACTAATTAAAGAATAAAATTTTAAACCTGCTTTTTGTCCGTCAAAATCTTCATCCGTGAATAAGACGCCTCCCTCTTCATAATGAAAGGTAATTGCAGGATTATTATTATCATTTTCTAGAGGCGTTAAAGGAACTAGGTCATCCTCGCTACTCGTTTCATCAAATCCACTCATAGGAACATGCTCATCAATTGGGTCAAGGACCTGATTGTACAAGCTCAAATGATAATAATCTTGAGCGCCTATAGGGTCTGTAAACCCAACATTTATTTCTACCTTATAAACTCGCTCATCTATTTCTCCAAAAGTTTCGATTGTGTCCATCTCGATAGTCTCTAAAGCGACTGGAAATGGGACAACATCTTCTGCAATAAGTTGAGGATATCCTGGCACCGTCACTTCTAGGCGATATGCTTTTCCGCTTTCAGGTTGAAGGCGACGTGATTCGTAAAATGGATGTTGAAAATGTTTAAGTTGAAGTTTATCCAATTCTTTACCTTGAGAAGAGAAAATGCGCACTTCCGCATCGTTTACATATTCTTCTGCTTCAGCAGAAAGGACATTTTTACTTTTGGTAATAGCTACTTGGAAAGGTTGCCCTGGTGCAAAATTGCTATTAACAACAATTTGAGGAGGTAAGATGGCAATATCTAAATCGACAGGCTCCTCGCAAGAAGAAGCGAAGATTCCACCCAAAATAATTAGGGTGAACATCCAATTTTTAGAATGGGATTTAGTCAATTTAGTTGTTTTATAAAGTTAGTAACTTCTTAAAAGTTGATTACCATATTAATAGTAACTCAAACAAAAATACAAATTTATTTAATATCATGTTAAACTTTAACAGAAGGGCTAAAAGCGAACAGTATAACTCAAAGAAGGCGTAATGGGCAATAAAGTGACTCGAACGAATTCTTTTTCTCCACTACCATCCTGCTTGTCTCTCAATCGATAATACAACGGATTTTTTCGATTATAGACGTTGTAAATGCCAAATTTTAACATTTGGGGATATTTCCCTTTTGTCAAGTCAAAGTTCAAACCTACATCCAAATGATGATTAGCGGGTAATCGAAAGCTATTCTTCTCTCCTACACTTAAAACAGCCACCGGAGAAAATAGATTAGAAGACGAAAAAGTATATTCCCCTGTCGGCAAAGTAGTAGGCATCCCTGATTCAATCGTCCAATTTGCACTCACATTCATTCGGGAATTCAACTGATAGGTAGCTGCAATTTTAAAACTATGCGGGCGGTCAAATTTAAAATCATAACTGTTGCCAAAGTTGACTGCATCAAACTGTCTAGTAGTTTTAGCATAAGTATAACTTGCCCAACCTTTTAAAAAACCTAGATTCTTTTTTAAAGATAACTCTATCCCGTAGCTTTCACCTTTGCCTTCTGTCACTTTGTTTTCCCAATTACTAGCATCCAACACAATAGATTCTATCAAAAAGCTACTTCCTTCTTGGTAAGTAATTAGATGCTTCATGCTTTTATAATAAGCTTCTGCCTGTAGCGTCCAATTTTTTGACCATAACTTTTGCAAGCCTATACTACCTTGCCAAGCTAATTGTGGCTTTACCTTAGCGGTTGCAGGCACCCACAAATCTGTAGGCAAACCAATACCAGTCGTCGTCAATAGATGCAGATTTTGCATCATTTTACTTACAGAAATCGTCCACAAAGAGGTATTATTAGCTTGGTATTTTAAAGAAAATCGGGGTTGAAAAGAAAAGTACTTAGTCGATTGTACATTAATCAATGTACTTCTAAGACCTATATTTCCTTTTAGCTTAGGCGAAAAAGAAATATTGTTTTCTAAATAGGCTGCATATTCTTGAGAATTGACCGTATTATTTACTGAGATTAGAGAATCTACAGTATTACTTTCATTGACTGCGACAATAGAATTATGGTCTAAAGTAAAAGCGCCTGGTCGAAAGGTGTGATTAATGAATGCTAGTCCAAATTTTACATTATATTTAGTAGAAGGGATAAAATCAAAATCAATTTTCGCGGATTTATCTTCTATACTAGAATTGTACAGATTGTAGAACAAATTATCTTGAACCTGCTCTGATTCAATTTGTCCAGAAGGAATAATTCGTTCATCATATAGTTCTTCTGATTTGAACCAAAACTTACTAAAATTCAATGTTGTATTCGCAAACAGTCGGTCAGAGAATAAATGATTCCACCGTAAAACCCCTATCGTATTCCCCCAATCTAAATCTTGATGATGAGCTATCGTTCTAAAATCAAGTCCATCTTTTATAGATTGGTTACTATCTCCAAATTTATCATTCCCATGATACACACTTAAAAATAACTGGTCATTTTTACCTAAATAAAAATTGACCTTTCCATTCACATCTAAAAAGGTATGGTCCGTTATTCCGACATCTCCTTTCCGTTCTTTTAATTTTCGACTAATGGGTTTTAAAAAGACATCAAATACAGACCGTCTCACTGAAAAGAAAAAAGAACTTTTATCTTTTACAATAGGTCCTTCTATTGTACCATTCCAAGCGATTAAACCGAGGTTTGCTTCTCCTGCTAGCTTCCTTTGGTTGCCTTCTTTAGTCCGAACATCAAGAATAGAAGAAAGTCTGCCACCAAATCTTGCAGGAAAATTTCCTTTATATAATTGAGCACTTTTAATCGCACTACTATTAAAAATAGAAAAAATACCACCAAGGTGAGTCGCATTATAAACGGGAACTCCATCCAATAAAATTAGATTTTGGTCCGCACTACCACCACGCACATTCAAGCCACCAAACCCATCTGTACCCGACTGTACACCTGGCAATAAACTAACCGTTCGTAATAAATCAGTTTCACCGCCCAAAGCTGGCAAGTTGGTCATTTCCTCAAGAGGAACAGAGGTTCTTTGATTGGCAATAGCAAAAACATTCGGATTTAAGCCTTTAGAAGTAACCACGACCTCTGCTAAAGTTAGGGATGGTTTCAGATGAATCGTTAAATTCGCATTCTTCTTTAGATTAATCCTTTTTGATTTTGTCGTATACCCTAAGAAAGAAAAATTCAAGTATTGCTCTCCTCTAGGTAGTGTAATACTAAAAAAACCATATTCATTAGAAGCAATCCCTTTTTGAGATTTAGGGTCAAAGACATTCGCGGCAATCAATCGTTCACCAGTCTCTGCATCTTTAATATATCCACTGATGGTATACCATTTTTCTTGCTTCGTTCGATATAAAACAATCCGTTCTTCTTCTAGTTCGTACTTAAATTTAATAGAAGTGCCCTCTAAAAAATGGGTAAGAATCATCTCTACGTTTTCTCCTTCAAAATTCGCAGAAATGGTTTTATTAGGAATAATATTTCCATTAAAAGTAATCCCCGTATTAATCTGTCTACTTAATTGAACAAGTGCGGTCTTTAGCGGCAGGTCTTTAGCATCAAAATCAACTTTTTGCACCAACACTGATTGGGCAAGGCCTAAAAAAGAAAGGCCAGAAAAAAATATTATGGTAATAACTTTTTTCATTAGTTGTTAAACGCAGGAATTAAAAATTAGTTAAGCAACCCTATCAATTTTAGCAGTAAAATAAAAATACAAAACAAAAAAGCCTTACCGCATATAAAGTGGTAAGGCTTTTTGTTAGTATCCTTGTTTAGCAAAACTAATCACAAGTGCCACTTAATTGATAATATTTCGAATGTACTTCATTTAGTTTCACAGAGTCAAACGCTTTTGTTACCTGCTTTAGTATAGCTTCTGGTGTATTCTTAACCAATAAGGCATTGAAAGGACAATTTCCCAATTTTTCTTTATCGAAATTAACTTCCACTTCAAAATTGGTTGCTAAGTAAGCAAAAACAGCCGAGAGTGGTTGGTCCACAAAATCCAATTGCTTAGCTTTCCAAGCAGTATCTTTCCAGTCTAGTGATTCTACCGCGCTTAAAGTTGCATCTGTTTTATTAAAAACAATTTTATCATTTGCTGCTAAGATTTTTTGTTCCTTAGTTGCCTTAAGCATAAAGGCTACACTCCCCTCCTCTACTTCTACCGCGGTGATTGCTTCTTGTTCGTAAGCTCTTACATTAAATTCTGTTCCTAAAACTTTTATTTGGCTATTCGAAGTTTGTACAATAAATGGTTGGTTTGCATTTTTAGCCACCTTGAAAAAGGCTTCTCCTTTCAACTGTACAATTCGTTCCGCGCCAGTAAATGTCTTTGGGAAGGATAGTTGACTATGTTTATTAACCCATACGACAGAGCCATCAGGTAATAAAACATCTTCCATTAAAGTGTCCGTAGTAGCTACTTGCTGTAAGCTAGCAGTATCCTTTATAAATAAATTGAATAAGAATCCACAAGCTAATAAGAAAACAACAGAAGCAGCAATCCTGCTGAACCATTGTCTACGTTTAATAGAAACTACTTTGGCAGTATTTGGTGTAGATTCCGTTTGGGCAATGCGAGCTTTCAATTTAGCTAAGCCTTTATCCACATCTGGTTGAAAATCATTTCTATAATCTTCGCTGAGGTGCCAAAGTTTATCTAAAGGAGCTTTGTTCTCTTCTTGATGTTGCATCCAGTTTTTATGCATTTCTATCTTCTGATGGTTGTCTTTTGTGAAATAAACTTTATCATCTGATAAAGTCTGATGTCTTGTATTTCTACAATTTAGTGCTAGAAAAAAACGCTGTCTTAAAAAAAGGTAGAATAATTTTCAGTTTCAATTCCTGTTAAATGCAATTATATAGTCAAAGTTAAAGGCTTTCTTAGTTAGAAAAACAAAAAAGTTTAGCTTTGTATTATGAGTGACACGAAAATTTAACATCCCCCCTATCTAAGTAGCATTAAAAGTTTCTTAGGAAAAATTAATACACAGTAGTCTTTATTCGAAAAATTTTCTTAAGTCTGACCGTGAACCATATGCCGTGGACCGTGAATCGAATAAAGTCTAATATATCACTATTGAGATAGCAGTTCATTTTAGATTTATTTTTCTTTCGCCTCTTATCATGTCACGTTTAAAACAAAATTTGCTAAAACAACCTTATTTCCTATCAAAAAGAAAGTGTATTTACTAGATATAAAATAAAATTTCTAAAAAGAATCAAATGAAAATTTGAACTAACTCCTTGACAATTAACTATTTTCATGGATAAATAATTTTTTTTAGTAATGTAAAAACAGCGTTCCCCTTGCGTGGCATTAATATTCCCCTTAAATTGCACCAAAATTGTATTTCAAAATACAAATCACCTACCGTACGTTTTAACAACATCCAATCCCACAACATAGCATATCCTAAATTTAAAAATCACAATTTAGTCTTACTAAAGCTAACTAATGGTTAATTATTTACTTTCTAGTCAAGCCGAGAATATGCTACGATTATCTTCAGACCCTCGCAATGTTTCCAGAATAGAAAACTTTGTAGAACGAGTGGCACAGAAGTATAAAATTGCACCAGACCTTTACGGTAACATCCTTATTAGTTTAACAGAAGCAGTCAATAATGCTATCATTCATGGAAACGAGAATGATGAATCAAAGACAGTGGAAGTAAATATGAAAGAGGACTTTGACGGGATTGCATTTCAAGTTAGAGATGAAGGAAGAGGATTTGATTATGAAAACCTTCCTGACCCAACTTCTCCAGAGAATTTAACAAGAATAGGTGGTCGAGGTGTTTTCTTAATGCACCAACTTTCCGACAGAGTAGATTTTCAAGACAACGGAAGTACTGTTGAAATGAGATTTGCCTTAGACAATCCAAGAGGATAAGTTAAACATTTTACTAGATTTATTGGTTCTATACTATTAGTTACTTTTTGTAACTATAAACACTTCTATTTTATAGTATCAGTTTATAGGGCGAACGAAAAGTCGTTTTTATAATATGTAATCGACTGATAAAAATTGATGCCTATTGCTATCGACATGAAATATTGGTTTGAAGATGCAATCTTCAAACATCGACTACCATTTTTTCAAAGGTTTATATATTACG
>CALLVC010000269.1 GCA_938010785.1 uncultured Saprospiraceae bacterium | reverse complement strand
TAAGAGTTGGCTATGGGGTAACAGGACAAGAGAATATTGGTAACAATAGTAGAGATTATTACGCTTATCTGCCACAATACCAAGCCGGCTTTGATAATGCTCAGTATCAATTTGGAAATGGTTTTGTTAATACACTACGGCCGAATGGATATGATGCCAATATCAGATGGGAAGAAACCACTACTTATAATGCAGCCGTAGATTTTGGCTTCTTAAAAGACCGTTTGACAGGTACTTTAGAAGTTTACAAAAGAAATACCAAGGACTTATTAAACTTTGTGCCCGTTCCTGCTGGTACAAATTTAACGAACTTCATTACTACCAATGTTGGTGATTTAGAAAACAATGGTGTAGAACTTTCTTTAAATGGCAGTCCGATTGAAACGAAGGACATGACCTTGGATTTAGGATTTAATATCGCCTACAACGAAAATAAAATAACTAAACTTACAGCTTCTGATGACCCAAATTACCAAGGCGTAATAACTGGCGGAATTTCTGGTGGTGTTGGTAGTAACATTCAAATTCACAGTGTCGGGTTCCCTGCCAATTCATTTTTTGTTTTTGAGCAAGTTTATGATGGCTCTGGTGTGCCAATCGAAGGATTATACGCAGATAGAAATGGGGATGGTGTCATTAATGGCAGTGACCAATATCGTTTAGAAAAGCCAAATGCAGATTATACTTTAGGCCTCACGGCAAGATTTGCTTATAAAGATTTTGACGTTTCTTTCGCTGGTCGGTCTAACATTGGGAATTATGTTTATAATAATGTCTGGTCAGACCAAGCTTTTTATAACAAGTTATTCAATTCAACTGGTGTAATCAGCAACGTCAACGCTGAAATTACTAGAATCGACTTTAGCAATCCTCAATATTTTAGTGATTTCTTTGTCAGAAACGCCTCTTTTTTAAGGATAGACCACATCACTTTTGGGTATAACTTTAATGAGGTCTTGGGTGATTTCATGCGTTTATACGTAACGGTACAAAACCCCGTTGTGTTAAGCAACTATGAAGGTATTGACCCTGAAACGAGTAATGGAATTGATAATAATATTTATCCTAGACCAAGAACTTTTGTTTTTGGTGTAAATGTGGATTTTTAACTGGTAGCACAGGATTCATCCTGTTCTAGATACTGGTCTTCAGACCAGAAAATATTTGAAGATTTCCTGTGGCTAACCTAAAGGTCAGCGTCCAGAACAAACTAATCCCGATAGCTATCGGGAGCGCTACCAGTTTCCCACTAAAGAGTTATCCATAAAAAAATATTCTAATGAAATTAATAAAGAAATTAAGCACGGTGGCAATTTTAATATTGCTAACACAAACAGCTTGTGTCAATGATTTGGATACGATTCCAATAGATGAGGAGTTTGTCACCTCTGCACAGGTATATGAAGACCCCAATGCTTATAAAGCGGTCTTGGCTAAATTATATGCAGGCTTCTCTGTTTCTGGTCAAGAAGGGCCAGCAGGACAAGCAGATATTGCAGGGATAGACGAAGGATTTGGGCAATATCTAAGAGGTTATTGGTATCACCAAGAATTGCCAACAGACGAAGCGGTGATAGGATGGAATGACCAAACCATCAAAGATTTTCACGAACAAGATTGGGATGCACAAGACGTATTCATCAATGCTTTTTACAGTCGAGTATTCTATCAAATTTCTTTATCCAATGAGTTTTTGAGAGAAACCACCGACGCAAAACTAGATGAAAGAAGTGTCGATGCAGGATTAAGAACGGATATCCAAGGATTTAGAGCAGAAGCAAGATTCCTCAGAGCCTTAAGTTATTGGCATGCCTTAGACTTATTTAGAAATGTACCTTTTGTGACAGAGGAAGACCAAGTTGGTGCTTTTTTCCCGAATCAAAACAATGCTCAACAAACTTTCGATTACATTGAGTCAGAATTAAAAGCAATAGAAGGAGAATTATTAGCACCCATGTCCAACGAATATGGAAGAGCAGACCAAGCAGCAGTTTGGTCATTGCTGGCCAAATTGTATCTCAATGCAGAAGTCTATATAGGACAAGCTAAATATTCAGAATGTGTGGATTATTGTAATAGAATCATTAATGCAGGATACAGCTTAGAACCAGAATATCATAATCTTTTCTTAGCTGACAATCACACTTCCAACGAAATCATCTTTCCTATCACTTTTGATGGCATTAATACAAGGACTTGGGGAGGAATGACCTTTATCATTCACGCAGGAATCGGCGGAGATATGCTTCCTGGAGATTTTGGTATCGACAGTGGCTGGGGAGGAACTAGGACAACGAAAGGTTTGGTTAATAAATTTGCCAATGAAGAAGCAACCACTGTTGATGTAGTTTCTGCCAATTTCATTGAGCCAGATTATCCAATTATCTATGTTCCTGGAGAGTATCAAAACTGGGACCCAACCAATACGGAAACAGTTATCTGGGCAAAAACAGCCAATCAATATGAAGGGTATTTTAACTTTAGAACAAAAACAGAAATTCGATTTACCCCTCAACCAAATTTCAATTCTGTCTTTGGCGATAATGAAGGAGACGGATTTTTAGACCCTAATGGCGCAAACATAGAAATTCCAGCAGGTGGTTATTATAGAATAGCTGTCAGCATCAATGGAAACAGTATTCCTTACAGCGTAGAGCCTGTTTCTTTTGGTATTATTGGAAGTGCTATTAGTGCA
>CALLVC010000268.1 GCA_938010785.1 uncultured Saprospiraceae bacterium | reverse complement strand
TGGCGGATGAAGGAGTAATTACTCCTGAACCGCAACGCGGATGGGAGGCTATAAGGGGTGGAATTTTACTAAGTTTCGTTTTTCCACCCTCCGACTCTTTTGGCGCTGCTTTTTTGCTACCAGCAAAAGCTATCCCAGAGCAGGAGAGAATGCCTTAGAATATTTTAGAGCTTAAATGAAAACATGTGTGCTTCAGAAATTATAGAATTTCGTTTTTATGGATTTAAAATGCTAATTATCAAATATTTATATATAATATTAACGACTTTTCGTTCGCCCTGTTATTTTAGATTAAAACCTATCTTTTTAGGGCTCTCTACCAAGTAAAAAATGGTATCCCTATTGAAATTGATATAACACACTTATACGAACTGTAACCAAAAACAAAAGAAAGATAATTAATGTTAACCGAACCAACTCTAAAAATCCACAAAAAACGGGCAGATTTATATCATACCGCTGCCGAGATTTTTGTTGAAAAGGCACAAGCTGCCATTAAGAAAAAGGAAAAATTTACCGTCTGTTTATCTGGAGGGTCTACTCCCAAGCCGCTTTATGAATTATTAGCGACACCTGAATATTCAGAACAAATCAATTGGAAAAAATGCCATATTTTTTTCGGTGATGAACGATGTGTTCCCGACACTCACGACGATAGTAATTACGGGATGGTTTATGACGCCTTATTAAAAAAAGTAAATATTCCTAAGGCCCAAGTCTATAAAATGGACGGGTCTAAAACTCCACGCCAAGCTGCTCAAGCTTATACACAAGTTTTCCAAAACTTTTTTGGTGCTACTAAACCTTTTTTTGACTTAGCTTTTTTGGGTATGGGAACTGATGGACACATTGCTTCCATGTTTCCTGGAACAGATGCAGTTAGGATGGTCAGAAAAAGAGTCCGTGAAGTAAAGGTGGGCAAGAATAAACCTTGGAGATTAACGGTTACTAGTTCGGTTTTCAATCGAACAAAAGCAGTTGTTTTGCTCGTAGCAGGTAAGAAAAAAGCTGCTGTTTTAAAAGAAGTGCTGAATGGAGATTTCGACCCAGATACTTTACCTGCACAGGTCCTGCGAAATGCGGAAGGGGAAGTTACTTGGCTATTAGATGAAGGAGCTGCTAGTGCATTATAGCATTCAGTCGATTTTTTTTGAAATAGTCCGTTAACGAACACAAGCCAATACATTTCTACTTATTATTAAACAATCAGACTCGTTTGTTACTACAAATGAGTCTGATTGTTTGTAATTTAGTGCCTAACTAACCGCTTATAATCTTAACTAAGGATGGCGGTAAAAATGAATTTATCATTTGTCTGAATTTTAGTTAAATAAACGATTCATTTTAAGTGTTTTAGCTAAAATGCTGACTTTTACAAATGTAAATTTATTTTATCTTACTACTAATACAATGTTTCATCATCTAGAAAGAGGAAATATTCTTTATCACCAAAGACGGTATTCCGATGCGGAAAAAGAATATTTTAAAATATTAGCCCAAGACCCTAATAATCCTTTTGCTCTAGCGATGTTGGCTCAGTGCTATTTGGAAACTAAACGTAAAACAGAAGCTTTAGAATTTGCTCAACAAGCATTACAAAACGCGCCTCAATCTCCTACCATTTACTATATATTAGCCCGTTGCCAATTTTATAACCAACGATTAGATAGTGCCCTTGAGACGATTCAATCGGGGCAGCAAATAGACCCTGGTAATGCAGATTTTTTTCTATTAAAATCCCAAATTGCGTTTTATAAAGAGGATTGGCAGCATGCTTTGGAAGAAGCAGAAAACGGGCTTAGACTCGACCCTGAAGATGTTACCCTTATCAATTTAAGAGCTAGAGCTTTAGTTAAATTGAATCGGAAGCAAGAAGCTGCTGAAACGATGGACTACGCTTTACATCGTGCTCCTCAGAGCTCTTATTCTCATGCTAATAAAGGTTGGGTGTCTATTGAGAAAGGGGAATATGAAGAAGGAATTATTCATTTTAAAGAAGCACTTAGATTAAATGCCACCAATGCTTATGCTAAAGCTGGATTAAGAGAAAGCATAAAAGCAAAGAACTTTTTATATCGAGGGGTACTAAAATACTTTTTATGGTTAAGTAAATTACAAACCAAATATCGATGGGCTTTTGTCATTGGTATTTATCTACTTTACCGAATTGGTTTATTCTTAGCAGAGACTTCAGACTTAATGGCGATTATTATGACGCCATTATTAATTTTCTATGTTCTTTTTGCTTTTTCTTCTTGGATTGCCATGCCTATCTCCAACCTTTTTTTAAGGCTCCATCCACTAGGTAAACATGCTTTGGAGGAGGACGAAATACTTGCTTCCACTTTGGTTGGTGGTATAGGAGGAATGTCCATATTGGTTTTTATCCTTTATTTTATGACTGGTGGTGGATTTATTTTTGGAGAAGAGGATATTGAAATACTAGGTTATTCTACCTTATTTTTAATTGGCTTAAATCTTTTCCTAATGATGATTCCGCTTGGCGGGTTATTTATGGCAGAAGCAGGAACTATCGGTCGGAAAAAACTAACCATTTTTACATTAATTTTAACGGCCCTCGCCGCGCTATCTGTATTTATAGAACCCTTGTTAATCGTATTTTTTATAGGTGTTTTAGCGTACAGTTTTACGGCAAGTTATATAATTGGTAAAGGGGCGAAGGAGTTGTAAGTGAAGGAATCGGAGGTAACCTCCAATAACCTATTATCCCACCTACTCTCGTCGAATCACCTTAGCATCCTTAAACCGCTTTCGAATATGCTTCATCGTTTCTTCAAACTCAGATTCTGTCTCAAAGGCAAATTGAATACCTATTTGGGTTAATTCTTTTCCTTTTTTTGTATATTTATTAGGAAGAGCATCGTAGCCATACTCATAAACTTGTTCAATTCTTTTTTGGGCATTGGACTTATTGCCAAAAATACCTACGGAAACTACTGCAATTCGTTGGTTTGGACTTAAGGTACTGCTTTCCGTGTCAACTATATCTTCGTCATCCGCTGTCGCCATTGCTTCGTCTGCTGCAAAATCCTCTGCATCATTGTCCGCTTCTAGTTCGTCTTCTGGCGTATCTATTGCTAATGAGGTTTCTTGGCTGGCTATTGCCTCGGCTGGACTTTCATTTACTTTTTTATCAGCAATGCTGTTGTTTTCAAATAAGCCTAACTTATTTAATCCAAAAATACCGATAGTTAGGAGTAAGGCTGTAATTAAACCAATGGGTAACCAACTATTTTCCCTAGAATATTCTTTGAACCTTTCAAATATTGATTTCTTTTCTGTGTATTTGTAGGAAGTTGAAGAGCCGCTTGGCACAATCGTTTCTGCTGTTACTTTGTTCCTTAGGATTGGATAAAAATTAACGGTCGGTAAACCAAACGCTTCTTTGTTGAAATTTGTAGAGTCAGGAATGAACTGAACATTATTTTCGAAATCTTTGTATAAACGTCCTACATTGGCAATATTGACCATTTCGCGTCTGTCCAATTGGTCTTTCATTATATTGACAAACTTAGCGATTTGTTGGTTTGCTTCTTCTGTAGAAACTTGATGCTTCTCTTGTATAATATTGACTAATTTACCATCATTAACTACCAAATTTTTGTCAAAATTAATGGATTTACTAGGAGGGTTTAATAGCCCCTGTACGTGGTCGATAGTACTTGGAGAATAACTGAGGGTTAGTGCCCCAAAACCTGGTATGACCAAGTTGTTATTTTCGAAAAGTAATTCTTTTATGTATGGTGTAATGTCTATATTCATCCGTTCCACTCCTTAGGCTGAAAAGTCAAAGCGACAAATATCTTTTTTCACTTATTCTTTTCAATGTTTTTTAATGTAATTTTCTCATTGCCAAATAGGCTTATATATATGTCAAATTTACTACATTTTTTGGAAAAAGTTTTATTTGTGGGCGTTTTTTGTTATTAATTCCCCTGTCTATCAAGCTGCTATCAATTAACAAAAACCTAAAATTAATTACCAACAAGTTAAAAAAATCTTTCAAGACAACATATTTCAATTTTCTAGCATTTTAGTCCAACGATGCCTAATTGAATGTAAAAGAAACTGTTTGAATTTAACACTAAGCAATTTTATGAGCCGCAAATACGCGCTTATGCTTTTGTGCAGGAACTTACTAGACTAGTCAGTCTTTATTTATTTGGAATGGCAAGCAATTACTGTCTAAACTAGTTCCTACCACAATCTTTTCATTCATTTGTAAACCCTAGGATTATGAAAGTATTTCTTTCTGCCCTGTTATTCCTATTTGGATATACAGGCATCAGCCAGGCGCAATCTATACATACTTGTACAGAAATGCCTCTTACAACATTAGCACTCCAGCAAGCTCAACAACGAATTCCTCAAGCTGCTTCCAGAGCAGTCAGTTACAAACCTAAATATGGCTTATATTGGGCGAATGGTAGTACCATCAAAGTTAAATTTATTGGTGGTAGTAATTACGTCCGAGACCGAGTTCGCTATTATGCGAATATGTGGACGCAGCATGCTAATTTGAATTTTAAATTTGTTAATTATGGACCTTCTGATATTCGAGTTTCTTTTGTTCAGAATGGTAGTTCTTGGTCTGTTATTGGCAAGCAAGCACTTCAAATGGGAACTAATGAGGCAACGATGAACTTTGGGTGGTTGAATGACCGAACTCCAGAATATGAATTTAAGCGGACCATATTACATGAATTTGGCCATGCTCTGGGCTTATTGCATGAACATCAAAATCCTTCTGGTGGTATCCCTTGGGATGAAGCGGCTGTTTATAGTCATTATTGGAATTCTCAAGGTTGGAACAAACAAACTACTTACGCCAATGTCATACAAAAGGCTAGTCGAAACGCTACGCAGTTTTCAAATTATGACCCACACTCTATTATGCATTACCCTGTTTCTGCTAGTTTGACAGATGGTCAATACCAAGTTGGTATGAATCAAGATTTATCCACTACGGATATGGCTTATATACGGCAAGTGTATCCCGGTCAATCTTGGTCTAGACCCGATAATGGTGCAGTTGCCGATAATGAAAATCGACCTCCAGTAGTTACGACTAGCCCCAAACCTACGGCTGAGCAATTTATCGTTACTGTTAATAATAAACTGGGAAATAGTCAAGTTTCCGAAAAGATAGACTTGTACTTAGGGGGAGATAAATACACTTTTGATTTAAATAAAAATGGACAGCGGCAGCAAACTTTTCGTTTTCGAATGAAAAGAGGTCAATATAGTTACGAAATAGAATCTGCGAGCACCTACGAATTTAGCCAAAAGGTATGGAATGGATGGCGCTATGTCAGAAGAAAAGTAGAACGAACTATTTATGGAGCAGGTAAAGGAACCCTAACTATTAGAGGTGGGGGGACTTACACGCTTTATGGAGATTATGATAAAAATACTGACCGAATGCGGGTCTATCTAGGTGAAGTGGAAGGAAATCCCAATGGATTGGCTAATGCTCGAAATGAAATTGTTTGTGGCAATTAGATGAATAGTGGTTAGTGGTTAGTGATAAATTTGCACTAACCACTAACCACTTATAAAAGGGCTTTCTTATAAAAATGAAACATCCCCTTTTTACAAATTATGCCGTTCGATACGGCATAATTTGTTGGGAACGCCTAGCTAAGCATTTTTATAAGAAAACCCTACCACTTATAACTACCTAGGCCACTTTTTGCAGGAATTTACTATCTAAGGTCATTCTCAATGAGTAGCCCATAGATTCTAAATTAATGATAACTTCTTTATCTCCGTGATTATCGACTAATATTCCTTTTAAGCCAGTTAGGTTGCCGCCTATTATTTCTACTTCATCCCCTTTTTGTAAGCGACTAGGCTCTGCTTTTACAGGTATTCCTTCTCCTACTATTTGCCTCATTATTTCAATTTCCCGCTCTGGAATAGAAATTAAATTTTTGGCAATCCTTACAAAATTTACAACGCCTTCTGCTTGGAGTACTTTTAGATATTCTGACTTGGTAATTTTCACAAAAATATAGCAACTAATTAAAGGCAATTCTACGACTTTTCTTTTGCTGGCGTATATTCTTGTGATTTTTTGTATTGGTAAGTAAGACTTGATATCTTGTCTATCTAACTCCTTTTTAATGACCTTTTCCCGCTTATATTTAGTGTATACTGCAAACCATTTAGGGATTTC
>CALLVC010000267.1 GCA_938010785.1 uncultured Saprospiraceae bacterium | reverse complement strand
AGAAATAGCAACGCGCCTATTCCTGAAAATTCAAATAACTCAAAAGTCTCTACTCCTAAATCTTTAGCGACTGCATTGACTATTAAATTAGTAGAAGTGCCCATCAAGCTACAGGAACCTCCAATAATACCTGCAAAAGATAATGGAATCAGCAACTTGGAAATACTTATTTTCAAACGGTCAGACAAATCTACCAGAATCCTCAAAAAGACAATAACGACTGCTGTGGTACTAATAACTGCGGAGACACCTGCGACAATTACCATTAATAGAGTAATAGTAATCCATTCTTTTTGTCCTAAAATAGGTCGCAATTTTTGACCGAGTTTAGCAATCGCTCCACTCTGTTCTAAGCCTACACCAATAAACATTAATGCCAATATCGTAATCGTCGCTTGATTGGCAAAGCCCATGATACCTTGCTGTGGCGTTACTAGACCTGTGACTAACAATATTACCATAATACCAAAGGCGACGGTGTCTATGGATACCCACTCTGTAATAAAAAATAGAATAGCTAATAAAATAATACCAAAAACAATGGCTATTTCTATAGTCATAAGGAGGTTATTTAGTCAATTTATTCTAGGATAGATTAGTAACTTTCTTACTTGGAGGTGAGTGAACTTGCTACCCATTTTCTGTAAATCCTGGATAACAAGTCATCCCCCCATCTACAAAAATGCTGGTTCCAGTAATGTAGTCTGATTCATCAGAGGCTAACCAAGCGGCTACTCCACCAATATCGGAAGGTTGCCCAATTCGATTGTAAGGAATCAGTTTCATCAAATCATTTAAACCTTTTGTGGTACTCCAGACAGATTCATTGATTGGTGTCTGAATCGCACCGGGGGCAATACTATTGACCCTGATTTTATGTCTACCATATTCTTGTGCTAAGGATTGCATCAGCATTACCAACCCACCTTTTGCAGTAGCATAATTGACATGTCCTGCCCAAGGTATGATTTCATGTACAGAACTAATATGAATAATTTTGCCTAAAGCAGAGGATATATTAGGCTGCATGCCTCGTCTTAAAAATTCTCTGATGGCGGCTCTAGCACATAGAAATTGTCCTGTAAGGTTAACATCAATGACTCGTTGCCATTGGTCGAGCGTCATTTCATGGAAAGGGGCATCTTGTTGTATACCAGCGTTATTAATCAAAATATCTACTGTCCCAAATTTATCAATAGCTGCCGCAAACATCGCTTCTACTTGGTTTTCCTTGCTGACATCTGCTTTAAAAATCATGGAGCTACCACAATCGCTACTAGCTTCGATTTCGGCAGCAACTTCTTCGGCAGCTGCTCTGTCCGAATAATAATTGACTAAAACATTTGCGCCCTCTTGACCAATAGCTTTAGCAATTGCTAAACCAATTCCAGAACTACCTCCCGTTACTATACAAGTTTGATTGATTAACCGTTGATTAGGTTTTTGATACATGTATTTGTGGTATTAATTCATTTTAATAAAAAAGAGGTGCCGAATTACTTCGACCCTCTTTATTTTAGGATATTTTCACTAGTTTAATTTTTCGTAAAAAGGTTGAATGATGATTTTGTTCACTTTTTTATGCCTCTAATAATTTTATAAAAGATTAAATTGATGGTAGACTCTATAAAAAGTCCCAGTCGCGTAAATGTTCACTCCATTTGGAAATTATTTTTAGGAAGGATAACAGCAATCAGGATTTTAGCGTTAAATTCATGTAAATTTGTACCGCTATTAAAAATAGTAACCTATTACTATTTTAGAAAAAATAAAAGCTCCTCAAATAATAACAAACGCCCGTTTATTTCAACCTATTAATTATTATATGTATCAATCAATTATAGTTTTTGCGCTCAGTCTTTTCTCTTTTATTGGATTAAATGCACAAACATCCCTTTTTACTAGTAATACCTCAACAACTAATTCTTTAGAAACGATTAAAGATGTTAGCTTACAAGCAAAATTAACGGCCCACCTAAATGCAGACCGAAAACTCAGTCGTTTAGTAAAATCAAAAAAACTAGCTGTCGGAATTATAGATTTGAAGAGTCCCTATGGCGCAAGATACGCTGCTGCGAATGGTAATGAAATGATGTATGCAGCCAGTTTGCCAAAGATTGCTATCCTTTTAGCAGCCATTGACGCGATAGATAAGGGAGAATTGAAAGAAACGCCCGAAGTAACAAAAGACATGAATTTGATGATTCGAAAGTCTAATAATGCCGCTTCAACTAGAATGATTGACCGTGTTGGCTATAAAAAAATTGCAGCGGTAATGACTTCTCCGAAATACAAACTTTACAATAAACAAAAAGGTGGCGGCCTTTGGGTTGGTAAAAGATATGCCGCAGCAGGTAAAAGAAACCCTGACCCATTGAAAGGTTTATCACATGCGGCATCCGTGGAAGCAGTTTGTAAATACTATTATATGTTGGCTAAGGGAGAATTGGTAAGTCCTGAAAGGTCAGAACAAATGAAAGATATTTTGGTTAATCCTGGATTACATCACAAGTTTGTAAATACCCTAGATAAAATAGCCCCAAAAGCTAAAATGTATCGAAAATCAGGTTCGTGGAGAACTTTTCATTCAGATTCCGTTTGGGTCAATGGACCCGAAAGGAACTATATTTTAGTCGCTTTGATTGATGATGCCGAAGGAGAGCAAATTGCTCGTCGATTGGTAAAGATAGCAGAGAAAGCTATCAATGGCAAAAAATTATTAGCTAGTAAATAAAAGACTCAAGGTCTTCTAACTCAAGAAAATTAACAATAAAAAAGGGCAGCTACTATAATTGTAGTTGCCCTTTTTTTATTAATTCAAGTTGTGAAGAACTGTTAGCGCTTTAGATGATTACATTAAAAAATAACTTATTTAAAAAAGTAATCGCACAAAATGCTTGCTCATCCGTTTTAGAAGCACTTGAATTTTACAAACAAAAAACAAGCTTCCCTAAATGAGCAAAATCTTACAAAAAATAGTAGAAAAAGGGTTTGGAATCGCCCCCCAAGAACAAGACCGTGCCATACTCATGCAGGTCTATATTTTTCTAATTATTTTTACTTTGCTCATCGTTAAGCCTACTGCTAATAGTTTGTTCTTATCAGCATTCGGGGTAGAAAGTTTGCCCTATGCCTTTATTCTAGTAGCTTTTTTGGCAGCGATTGTCTCTGCTGTTTATTCCCGATTATTAAATAGGATTCCGTTGAATCGGATGATAAAATTGACGTTGTACGGCTGTATTGGGTCTTTATTGACTTTTGGCATTTTATTACATCTAAAAGTATTTACGGAAGTCGTCCTGTATCTTTTTTATTTGTGGGTAATGATTTTTGCCGTACTGACTACTTCTCAATTCTGGGTATTGGCCAATATGGTTTTCAATGCTAGAGAAGCGAAGCGATTATTTGGATTTATAGGTGCGGGGGCTATTACAGGTGGCATATTCGGTGGATATTTTGCGTCTTTTATTGCCCAGTTCACGGTCAGTGAAAATCTTTTATTTGTAGCCGCATTTTGTCTAATTCCTTGTTTGTTTTTGATTGAAAAAATAGGGTCAATTCGTACTAGTGAACCTATTAAGAAAGCAAATCCTACGCAGAAGAAACTTAAGCAGCAACCACGAAAGCATCCTTTAACGCTAATTTTAAAATCCAAACATTTATCCTACTTGACAGGAATAGTTGGATTGAGTGTCATCGTCGCCAAGTTAGTAGATTATCAATTTAGTGCGATAGCCGCTATTCATTATACCGATAAAGAAGCATTAACTGCTTTTTTTGGATTCTGGTTTTCTACTTTTAATGTTATCTCTCTAGGTTTACAACTATTCTTGACCCGCCGAATTATGGAAAATGTTGGGGTTAGTCGAGCTTTATACCTGATGCCTATCTTTATCCTATTGGCAGTTATTTTGATGTTATTAATGCCAGAGGTACTTCTGATAGCAGTCTTTCTAAAATTGACAGAAGGTAGTTTGAAACAATCCGTCAACAAAGCAGCAATGGAATTATTGGTGCTGCCTATTCCCGGAAAAATTAAAAACTCGGCAAAGACTTTTATTGATGTTTTTGTAGATAGTTTTGCAACGGGATTGAGTGGACTATTATTGATTTTTGTGATAAAAGGATTACAATTACCTACTTATGCCATTAGTCTAATTATTTTTGGTATTACCACAGGTTGGCTATTTCTGATTTTCAAAATAAGAAAAGAATATTTGTACGCCTTCAAATTAAAAATAGAAACAGCTATTACCCCTAAGGACATTTCCCAATTGAAGCCTCAACAAATCATTATTCCCAGTAATAGAATTATCAAAAGGCTGACTAAGATGTTAGATGACGGAAGTGAACAACAGATTCTATTTGCGCTTAAAAGCGTTAAAGGGATTCGAAAAACGAGATTGTTTAACAAGACGGTAGAACTATTTAAACACCCTTCAGCTAAGGTGCGGGCAGCGGCTATTCAACATGCTAATATTTACAAAAAAGAAGAAGTTATTGAGGAGGTTACTAATCTGATTGATGATGATTCTATGAAAGTGCAGATTCGAGCTTTGGCTTATTTAATCAAACACGACAAAGAGCATCGTATTAATCATATTGAAGCATATCTAGGTGCTGACCATTATAAATTGAGAGGAACGGCATTAGTTGGGTTAGCTACTATTTGTTGCAAAGCGCCACAATTGGCAAAAGATTTTCATTTGGAAGATACCTTGTTTGATTGGTTTCATAAAATTAATCAAGCTAGTTCAAAGGAAGAAGAAACATTCCGAAAAGTCATTTTTTTAAGAGCGATTGGTAATGGTAAGATGAAAAATTATTATGGCCATATTGCTAATTTTTTACAGGAAGCGAATCCTATTGTCGTTCGACAAGCGATTGTCTCCGCAGGCAAAACACAGAAAGAAGTTTTCTTAAATATTTTAGTCTCTTTTTTAAAAGAACCAGTTTATCGAGCCAGTGCGCAGGAGGCCTTATCTTCCTACAAAGAAAAAGTATTTCCCCTCTTCATCGAAATCATCAATAACCCAACGACCGATATTACAATTATTCGTTCTTTATCAAAAATAATTAGAAAAATAGCCACGCCACAATCGGTTGAACTCCTCTTTACCCTACTACATCACAAAGATTTGAAAGTAAGGCATACCGCTTTAAAAGGACTTAATAGATTAAAATTTGTAAACGCTACCCTACTGTTTCCTGATAGCAAAATATTACCCTTAATCTTAGCGGAAATTAGATTATATCAAGAATCCTTATCCATCATTCATCGGCTGAAAACAATTTTGATTACAGAAGTGGTGGATTTTCCACAAAGGCATGCTGCTAGAAAAAGTTTAATTAAAGTAATTGAAAAACGATTAGATACTAATTTGGAACGCTTGTTTTTGCTACTTGGGCTAAAATATTCTCCTGAAGATATGATTTCTATTTATAGAAGTATTCGGAACAGTAAGGTAGATGTACGTATCAATGCCTTAGAGTTTTTGGATAACTTACTAGGCATTAATTTAAAGAAAATTATCATTCCAATTATAGAAACAACGCTTTTAGATTCATTGACAGAAAAAGCTATTCAACAGTTAAAATTGCGGATTCCAAG
>CALLVC010000266.1 GCA_938010785.1 uncultured Saprospiraceae bacterium | reverse complement strand
CGTACCCCGATAGCTATCGTGGGTAACATCGGTTACAAATGTAGTAAAGTGCTCTAACATCTAACATATGTGCCGTAGGTACAAAACATGACATTCAAACCCACGTTTCGTACCTACGGCACGGTTAGAAGGAAGGAATTTTCTTTAGTTTTACCTTTACCCATATTTGATACCTACGGCATCTTTTTCTGGCTGTTTCCCATTTGTGTGCATACGGTAGGTCTGGAGACCTGCCCGCAACGCAGTCAGGCTGGCTTAAACCATCGAAACCGTACTACCTGTTCCGATGAATCGGAATTATTTTCTGAACCTGACACGACTATCCGATGGTCTCCCGACCAGCATTGAGAACTTACATGACTTTGACTTAAATAGCTGATAATCAATTTTTAGAATCTATAAAATCTGACTTCTGACTTCTATTTCTAAAATCACTTTTTTATCCCGTTTGCAGTATAATACTCCTTTTGACTGTTACCGCTTCCTAACAAACTCATCAAAGTTCATCACCGTCGAAGCGACCATCGTATAAGTTGCTAATTCCGTTTTATTTAGCTGATGATTGACGGGGTGTTCACCGATACTCAGCAAATCTTTTATTCGTTGTCTGTCTTTTTGAAAATCTGCCAATTCCTCTTCGTAAAGCTGTTCAATAGCCGTTAATTCTTGAGTAGCTGCATTTCTACCAACTAGACATTTAAAAATATAATCAATTTTATTGGCGATAGTCGCACCTCCTTCCTGCATTGTTTTTTCTGCCAATATTCGAGCGGCTTCTACAAATTGAGGGTCATTCATTAAGACCAAAGATTGTAAAGGCGTAGCTGTTTTTTGCCGACTGACGATGCAGTAATATCGGTCTGGTGCATCAAAATTCATCATAGACGGAGGTGGTGCACTTCTTTTCCAAATGGTGTACATACTTCTTCTATATAAATCTTCCCCGCTGCCTTGTTTATATTCTGTAGCATTTCTGGTCGCTAGGGCTTTCCAAATACCTTTTGGTTGGTAAGGATAAACACTAGGGCCGCCAATTTTTTTAGATAATAAACCGCTGGCTGCCAAGGCATTATCTCGAATAGTTTCTGCGGATAAACGGAAAGCAGGGTAGTGGCTATACCAATTATTCGTTGGGTCTTTTTCTTTGGCTATTTTGGAAGCGATAGAACTTTGTTGATAGGTAGCAGACAGCATTATTTTCTTCAAAAAGGCTTTCATATCCCAACCATTTTCCATGAAATCTACTGCTAGATAATCTAATAATTCTGGATGACTTGGCAAATTGCCTTGATTGCCAAAATCTTCTTGGGTGGCGACTAATCCTTTGCCAAAGAGCATCATCCAAAGCCGATTGACTTGAACTCTTGCGGTCAATGGATTTTCTTTGGCGACTAACCATTGGGCAAAGTCTAAGCGATTATTTGCCGAGGTTGCTGGTAGTGTGGAAATGATAGAAGGCGTATTGGCTTGTACCTCCACACCTTTGGCATCATACATCCCTCTGTCCAAGACGAAGGTAGGCCGCCCTTCTTTTTTATCTTTCATCACCATGACCTCTAAAAAATCGGTGGTTAGTAGATTTTCTTCTTTTCTTAGTGCAGTTAACTGTTTTAAATTTTTGTTGAAAGTTTGGTTTTTACCACTGACCAAATAATAAGCTAATAGCTCGTCTTTGGTAGGTTTCCGCGCAGTGGATTTATTGTATAAATATTGGACTTCAATAGTGGATAATTGACGATTATAAACCAAGAAATCATCCATGATAATGTCTTCAATAGAACTTGCATTTTCCTTGCCTATGATGGTCGGGTAATTAGACCAATTAGTTCCTTTTACGCCGTGTAATAAACTCTTTTGCAGATTGTCGCGATGCAATTTATATTTTGGTACTTTTCCATTGATATAAAATGCCAAACCATCCGCTTTACTATTGCCATTATAAGCCAAGGCAATGTGGGTCCACTCTCCTACGGGTATCTTGTCAACTGTCTGATAATCAATGGCATTGTCAGGATAAACGTGTGTGAATTGAAAAGACAACGTTTCATCTTCATTCAATTTACAAGCCCATCCTCGATACCCTTCGAAGTCACCATTGGCATTGTTGAAAATAGGACCTTTTCCTCCTGCTTTTAATAGTTTTACCCAAATAGAAACAGAAAATGCTTGGTGTCGGTCAAAGTCCAAATCTCGGTTGAAACGAATGCCACAATCTCCTCTAAATTCTAAGCCATTTCCCGTTTTTCCTTCCACGATTAATGGCCGATTATTGTCATCCCCTAAAACGGCTGCATCTGCTCTATTTTTGGCTTTATTAATATAGCTAATGGCTTTGCCCTTTTTGCCAATTCCGCCCCAACTATTTTTTGCCTTTCGGTCGAGATTGAGGCTGCTTTTTGGAACTTCTACTTCTTTTTCAAAATCAAATGCTGCAACTAGTCCTTCTTTTAAGGTGATGGTTGGCGTTGTTCGAGCTAACCAATTTTTAAAGTCCGTTTGATAATTTTCGGAAACTAAAGCGACTTCCAAAGGCTTCATTTTTTCTCGAATACTTGCTAGTTTTTCCTCTTCCTCTGGTGTAGGTAGCATGACGGTCGGTGTTGCTTCTCCATTGTAAGGGACTACTCCAGAATCATTATTGTGATTAAAAAAAGCGGACAAAGCATAATATTCTTTTTGAGAAATAGGGTCGTATTTATGGTCATGACAACGAGCACATTCTACCGTCAAACCTAATAAGGCTTTGCCGACGGTATTCGTGCGGTCTGCTACATATTCGACTCGATACTCTTCTGCGACGACTCCTCCTTCTTGGGTTTGGGGATGATTTCTATTAAAACAAGTAGCTAGAATTTGGTCTCTGCTTGGATTCGGCAATAAGTCACCAGCCAATTGTTCCATTAAAAATTGGTCGTAGGGCTTATTTTCATTAAAGGTTTTGATGACCCAATCACGCCAAGGCCAAGTGGTGCGCATCCCATCATCTTGATACCCATGAGAGTCCGCATAGCGTGCAACATCTAACCATTCTACGCCCATTCTTTCTCCATATTGAGGACTTGCCAATAAGCGGTCAATCGCTTTTTCATAGGCATCAGTGGAAGTATCTTTTAAGAAATTATCAATTTCTGATGGAGTAGGGGGTAATCCTGTTAAGTCTAAGGTGATTCTCCTTAATAGGGTCGTTTTATCTGCTTTCCCCGAAGGTGTTAAACCGTTTCTTTCAATTTTGTTTTGTATAAAATAATCAAAATCTTGTTGTGCCCAGTTTTTATTCTGAACAGTTGGTAACGCTTCTTTTTGGGGTGCTACAAAAGACCAATGTGGTTTATATTCCGCTCCTTGTTCTATCCATTTTGTGATTAATGCTTTTTCTTCCCTACTGAGCGCTAGGTTAGCATCTGGTGGTGGCATCATGTATTCTGGGTCTTCAGAAATAATGCGATGAAAAATTTCACTTTTGTGGAGATTACCCGCAGTTAGATTATTTGTAGATTGACTATTCTCTCCATTCGTTTTACTGAATGCTTCATTATCAAGGTCTAACCTGTAATCTGCTTGCCGTTGGTTCGCATCTGGTCCATGACATTTATAGCAACGGTCAGATAATATCGGTTTGATGTGATAGTTGAAGTCTATTTTTTCTGGCAGATTTACCGAAGCTTTCTGTATTTCTTCTGGGATTGGCGTACTACAGGTAGTTATTAATAAGGAGGCTATTAAAAATACTAGGATTTTTGAATGATCTTTCATTATAAATTGCTAAATTTAGAGTGGAATCCTAAATTTAGATAAATTATTTACCGATTAAAATTTTTCTTTGGAGAAATTAAGATATATATATTTTTACGGCGAAGTTTACACCAATCCATCAATTTGAACTGTTCGATTCTTTTACTCCATTAAAGGGCTTTCTTATAAAAATGGAATATTCGAGTAACTGTTGATTTATTGGGGCATTCCCGAAATAAATTCGGGACAGGCAGAGTCTCAATAAATCAAAAAAGGGTTTTTAAAGAGTGAGCTAAGGATTTTTATAAGAAAACCCTTTACTCCATTATTAAAAAGAGTACTATGAAAATTTACCGCGAAATAACTCCTCTACACGAAGATGATATCTATGCCATATTTAGCTATCCCAAGGCAACTTTCGATTATCCTTTACATAATCATTCAGAATATGAAATAAATTTAATCATGAAAGCTTCTGGAAATCGGATTGTAGGAGACAAAATGGAGAAATATAAAGATTATGATTTAGTATTATTGGGACCTTATTTGACCCATGCTTGGGACGGGGCGGATACCGATAAGCAGAAACATCCTGAAACACATACCGTGGTTTTGCAATTTGGTGAAAAGCTTTTCCAAAATAATTTTTTATCAAAGAAAGCTTTTCAAGCCATCAAAATGATGTTGAATTATTCTGTTAGAGGTATAGAATTTTATGGAGAGACTCGGACAAAAGTTATGGAGCAAATGTTAGAATTGGTGCAGTTAGATGAATTTGAAGGGGCTATTTCTTTTTTAAATATTTTGCAAACTTTGGCTACATCCAACGAAAATCGTTTTGTGGCTAGTGCTGGATATTCCTCCAAAATACCATCCCCTGAAAATAAACGGATGGATAGAGTATATGAATTTATTATGGATAACTATCAAGATAAAATTACACTGCAAGAGGTTGCTAGCATGATTAATATGAGTGAGTCTGCTTTTAGCCATTTTTTTAAAAAATCCACCAAGCGAAGTTTTTCCAAATTTTTGACGGACACTAGATTAGGAGAAGCTTGTAAACTTCTATTAGAAACTCAGGATAGTGTTAGTGAGATTTGTTTTAAGTGTGGTTACTCCAATCTATCTAACTTTAATCGACTTTTTAAGAAGTATAAAGGCATGACCCCTGTAGAATATCGCCGCCAATTAAGATACGAACTACCATTTGTTGCGGAGAGGTTCGTGTAGTTTTAACACTAATTACTGCTTCTTTTCGATACTTTTCTGTTAAAATTTGATACTATTTCATTAAATATTTTAATTTTTTATTTATTCTTTCCTACATTTAGGGCAGTAATAAGATTTGGTTAGATGAACTGATTTGTTAATAAGATTCTTCATCAAACTAAATTACCTATAAATCTTTTGATTTGTAAATTATAAAACGACATTTAGTTTCATACAATACAACCTGCTCTAATAATACATTATTAGTAGGTTCTTTTTAGATTTTATTCTAATGAGGCTCAGAAAAAAATCAATCCAAGTATTTCCTATATTTAACACCTATTTCATAGGTCTAATTTCTCCTTTATATAATCAATAATATACGCTAAAATTTGGCAGTAGCTCTATTAACTCCTATGCAGGTTGAATTGATTTTAACAAAGAATTAAGATTTTTTTTTCAAATATAAGGAAGCGTAAATGTGTTTCTTTTCGTTTAGTGAAATAATATTTAGAATTTTATTTGGTGAGATAATAAAAAAATGAACAAAAGAAGGGTGTGTTTAATAAAATCCAAAAAAATCACATTTTTATATTTTAACTACCAATAAATTTATTACATTTGGCTGTTATTGTTTCTTAACAAAATTTTAAGAAAATAAGTACAAGTATTTTAGACACTAACCACTAGAAAAATATTGAGGTCACGACTTACCAAATTGAATAGAACTAAAAGATAATGTAGTTTATGTTTTGCTAAAAAGTAAAAACAATTTTTCAACCTTTTTTTTCAAAATATGAACTAGAGAATTGTTTAAGGAATGATACATTGATAAATTATGTTTTTGTGCGAAGTTATTTTTTCTATACTACAAGGCATGAACCCGTACGGGTGAACCGCAAAGCGGGTGGGATGCTAGGCGATGCCTAGCATCGACGAGGCTTTTCAACGTAATAGGATAAAAAAAGAACAAGTAGAAAAATGTAAATTTATTATTGAATTATTCCTATATTATTAAAATCACTAGTTTAATTTAAAATCAGCTTATGAGACAAAAAGCATTACGTATGTCTTTAAAATGGTTGCCAAGCAGCCTTGTCGCAATTTGCATGCTTTTTTCTGCTACAATGTTTGCGCAGATTACAGGTACAATTGTTGACGACAGTAACGATGAACCATTAATTGGAGCATCTGTCTTGATTTCCGGTACAGCTACCGGTACAGTTACCGATATTGATGGTAATTTTAGTCTTAATGCCAATGCAGGCGATGTTTTAGAGGTTTCCTACACGGGTTACGCTACTCAAAATATTACTGTTGGTGCTGAAACTAATATGGCTATTCGTTTATCTCAAGGGGTTTTGATTGACGAAGTAGTCGTAACTGGTTACTCTTCTCAGAGAGAAAGAGATATTACTGGTGCGGTTGCAGTTGTTAAGGCCGATGAGTTAAATGAAGTTACTGCTACTAGTTTCTCTCAGAAATTAGAGGGTAAGGTTACAGGTGTTCAAATCCAAACTTCTGGTGAGCCAGGTGCTGGTACACAAGTTCGGATTAGAGGTATTTCTTCTTTCCAAAACAATGACCCACTTTACATCATTGATGGTGTCCCTACTACGGATAACTTCAATACGGGAATCAATCCAAATGATATTGAGTCTATTCAAGTATTGAAAGATGCTTCTGCGGCTTCTATCTATGGTGCGAGAGCAAATAACGGTGTTGTTATTATTACAACTAAGCGTGGTAAGAAAGGAAAAACAGTTATGTCTTATAGCGGTACTGTTGGTTCTCAAACACCAGTTGGTCAATATGATTTAATCACCGACCCTGCTCAGTACTCTGAAGTAGTTTGGAGGTCCTTCGAGAACTCTAGCCAAGGTGCTATCCCTGCAGAAGTACCTTATGCTGCTGGTAGAGGTGTTATTCCTGAATACATTTATGCGGGTGATTTTAGCGGTTTCCCAGGAAATAATCCTGTAAACGAAGCTAATTACAGTTTCCCAAATAACTTAATCATGCGTGCTAACCAGCAAGGTACGGATTGGTGGGATGAGATTTTTAGCCCAGCTTTAATCCAAGAACACAATCTTGGTGTTTCTGGTGGTGGTGAAAATTCTACTTTTGCTATGAATTTTGGTTACTTAGACCAAAATGGTACAATGTTACATACAGACTTTGACCGTTTTTCAGTAAGAGCAAACTCTGAATTTAGTAAAGGTCGATTCACTATTGGTGAGAACTTCTCTTTTGCTCGTTCTACTGGTATTTTCCAAGTAGGAGGAAACCAATCTGAGCAAAACACAATGACGCAAATTTTGAAGGCACAGGCTATTATTCCTGTTTTTGACATCTCTGGTGTTAATTACGGTGGGGGTAAAGCGAACGGTTTGAGTAACGGTTCTAACCCTGTAGCTGTTCAAACTAGAAATAAGGACAACCGTGGTACTTTTTATAAGGCTTTGGGTAATGCTTATGTAGGTATTGAATTGTTAGAAGGATTAAAATTCCGTTCTAGTATTGGTATGGAATTCTTCAATAACCAAAACAGAGGTTTCCGATTCCCAACTTGGGAAGAATCTGAGCCAAACACAACCAATGCTTTTAGCGAAAATTCTTCTACTGGTTTTAACTGGACTTGGACGAATACTTTAGGATATAATACTAGTGTAGGTGGTGCTCACGATATTGGTGTCTTAGTTGGTTATGAAGCAATTAGAAATAGCTTCAGACAATTAGAAGGTGGTTTGAGTAACTACTTTACGACGGATATCAATGCATGGTATTTGAATACTGGTTTAGGTGCTCCTGATTCTAGAACGGTTAACAGTTTTGGTGGATTTAGTACCTTAGCTTCTGTATTTGGTAAGGTTGATTATGCTTACGATGATACTTACTTATTTAGTTTCACCTTGAGAAGAGATGGTTCTTCTAACTTCGGTAGAAACGAAAGATTTGGGGTATTCCCTGCATTATCTGTAGGTTGGAGATTATCTAATACTTTCTTACAAGATAATGATATCGTAGATGACTTGAAAGTTAGATTCGGATGGGGTATTACTGGTAACCAAAACATCCCTGGTGGTAACACGGTGAATAGATTTGGTGGTGGCCCAGGTAACGCATTTTACGATATTACAGGTACCAACTCTTTAGCTACTGGTTTTGCTTTATTAAATAGAGGTAATGCTGATACAAAGTGGGAGGAGAATGTATCTCTGAACATAGGTATAGATGGATCGTTATTAAACGGTAAATTAGACTTTGTATTGGATTTATATGATAGAACGACTGACGGATTATTGTTTAATCCTGTATTACCTGCTACAGCAGGTTCTGCAACTCCTCCATTCGTGAATATTGCAGAAATGACTAATAGAGGGGTTGATTTTTCTATCAACTGGAGAGATAAGGCTAGTAGCAAATTTGGCTACAATATTGGCTTGAATTTATCTCATTATAGAAATGAAATTGTTGCTATTGATGGAGCAAGAGAATCTTTCTTCTCTCCACCTGTAGGTAGAATTGGACAAATTCAATTTAATGAAATCGGTGGACCAATCGGTGCTTTCTACGGATGGCAAACAGATGGTATCTTCCAATCTCAAGCAGAAGTTGATGCCCA
Source organism: uncultured Saprospiraceae bacterium (assembly GCA_938010785.1). Classification (GTDB taxonomy): domain Bacteria; phylum Bacteroidota; class Bacteroidia; order Chitinophagales; family Saprospiraceae; genus JAFMDF01. Next base: position 2,962 of record CALLVC010000266.1, on the reverse strand, counting down.
TGCTGACCAAAACGGTAAGGCTGTTGGTCAGTTAAGATTAAGAGACTTGAATGGTGATGGCATAATTAATGGTGACGATGCAGGAAATATCGGTAGCCCACACCCAGATTTAACATTAGGTTTCAACTTAGGTGTTAATTTTGGTGATTTTGATGTAACTGCGTTCTTCGTAGGTTCTATTGGTAACGATATTTATAACTACAATAAATTATTTGAAGTATTCCGTTTCTTTAACTCTAACGTAAGAAGCGATATATTGGATAGAGCATGGAGTCCATCTAACCCAGATGGTGATTATCCTTTAATCAATGAGGATGATATCTTCTCTGAAAACTCTACTGATTTCTACGTTGAAGATGGTTCTTACTTAAGAATGAGAACATTACAAGTAGGATATACTATTCCTAATACTATTGGGGATAAATTAGGTTTGTCGAATACAAGAATCTACTTGCAAGGTCAAAATTTATTTACTATCACTGGTTATAGTGGTATTGACCCAGCTTTATCTAGCTTTAACTCTAATGGTAGTGGTGACCAATTAATGGGTATGGATTTTGGAAACTATCCAACTTCTAAGATTATCCAATTTGGTATCAATGCTAACTTCTAAAGTTTGTAAGTTATCAAATCTGTCTGAGATAAGACAGATTTGATGACTTATAACAGACATTTATTCGTCAATTTATAAGTTTTACAAAACACTTACATTGTAAATTTTGTAAATTCAAATATAGTCATTTATTTAGTAGCCGTTAATTCAAATACAATTGTTTGAAATCGGTTTTCCAAAATAATAAAAGTACATAAAATGAAAAAAAATAAATTTATACTGTTTTTTGCAGTCGCATTACTAGGCATGGGAATCATGGCTTGTTCTGACGAATTTTTAGAGGCACCACCACAAGGTTCATTAGATGCCGGTACATTAGCGAATGAGGCAGGTGTTGATGCTGCTATTATTTCTGCTTATTCTATGTTAGATGGTTGGGCAGAATCTTGGGGTTCTGTATCTTCTCCATGGCCTGCATCTGGTTCTAACTGGATATGGGGGTCTGTATTATCTGATGATGCACACAAAGGTTCTGAAGCAGGTGACCAAGGTCAATCTGAAGAATTGGAATTATTCCAATGGGCTCCAGGTAACTCCTATTTCAACGATAGATTCGTTATTCTTTACGAAGGTATCGCTAGAGCGAATGCAAGTATTGCACTCTTAAATGGTGTAGAAGGTATTGATGCTGGAAAAGCAGCTGTTTTAAATGGTGAGGCTAGGTTCTTAAGAGGACACTTCCACTTTGAGGCTTGGAAAATGTGGAAAAATATTCCTTATTACGATGAAACAGATACAGACTTTAGAAAGTCTAACCAGACAGATGTTGTTCCTAACATCTTAGCTGACTTTGAAGCTGCTGCTGCTGCTTTACCTGCGACTCAAAGTCAAATTGGTAGAGTAACAAGTGGTGCTGCTAATGCTTATGTTGGTAAGTTGCACTTATACAATGGTAACTTCTCTGAGGCAAAAACTGCTTTAGATAGAGTGGTTAATAGTGGTCAATATTCTTTGAACCCATGTTTCCATGATATTTTCTCTATTGGATTAGAAAATGGACCAGAAATGGTTTTCTCTATCCAAGCATCTGTAAATGATGGTTCTTCTGAAGGTCAAAACGGTATGTTCGGTGATAGATTAAATTTCCCTCACGGGGGTAGCCCATTTGGCTGTTGTGGATTCCACCAACCAACTCAAAACTTGGTAAATGCACACAGAGTAGATGATGCTGGTTTACCATTATTTGATTCTTTCAACGATACTGATGTTGATGAGAACTTCACTGGTCCTCTTGATCCTAGATTAGACTGGACAGTTGGTCGTGATGGTATTCCTTTCTTGGACATTGGTGTTCATGATCCATCTTGGATTAGAGCTAGATCTTTCCAAGGACCTTTCTCTCCTAAGAAATTCTCTTATGAGGCTGGTCAAAACCAACAATCTGGTGGTTGGACTTCTACGCAATTGTCTCCAATTAACTTCCCTATCATTCGATACTCTGATGTATTGTTGATGTTAGCGGAAGCGGAAGTTGAAGTTGGTAGTTTAGAAAGAGCTAGAGAATTAACGAATATGGTAAGAGCTAGAGCAGGAAACTGTGCACAGGGTTCAGATGGTTCTCGTTCTGGTATTACTGCTGCTGAAGGCGCTGCTTATGGCAACTACAGTGTAAGTACTTATGACGATGCTTGGACGAATCAGGCTGCAGCAAGAGACGCTGTTAGATATGAAAGAAGAATGGAATTAGCATTAGAAGGTCACCGTTTCTTTGATTTACAAAGATGGGGTGTTGCTGCGGATGTTATCAATACGTATATCGCTGAGGAACAACCAAAGCGCCCATACTTAAATGCATCTGCTGGATATTCTTCTAGAAATGATGTGATGCCATTACCAACTATTCAAATTGAATTGAGTAGAGTGGATGGTGTTGAAATGATTCAGCAAAACCCTGGGTACTAATCATTTAAATAATAGTGTCTTATTAATCGACAGTATTAACTACAATGATTATCAACTTTGTTTGTTAATAAAAATAATTTTAGGAGAGCGACTATTCTTTAATAGTCGCTCTTTTTTTATTTTTGCCGTAGCGAACAGTCTTGTTTGCGTAAGGATAGGTTAAGTACAATGACAAAATAAGCTAACATCTTTTCATCACATAGTCATAGAGTTAAAACACATAGAGCATATAGTTTTAAGAACTGAATTAAGTTATGTAGCCCTTAAAACTATGTTCTCTATGTGAAAAACACTACCGTGACTATGTGTTGAAGATTGTTTATTTAATTTTGTCTGACTACTTAACTCTACTTTGGTACTTTAGAATCAGTTCTTACTAAATCACGCACTTCGCTACGCTACGTGCTTGGAAGTAGTTTTTGGGGTGAGTAAATTTTGATTTTTCTT
>CALLVC010000265.1 GCA_938010785.1 uncultured Saprospiraceae bacterium | reverse complement strand
GAAATCATTGATGGCATAAGATTCAGGATTGGCTGCGGTAGCTCTATTAACTGGCTGGGTGAATTCGATACTAAAACCATCTTTCATTGCTTTTATGGTTTTCATTTCAAACGGTAAGTTGCCATTGTAAATCAATCTTTCCGATTGTCCAATTTTTTCCATCTACTTTGAAGGTAGAAATATCTGACAATTCTATAGACTTCATGGGAAGTGATTCAGGTATTGCTAGAGGTTCGTTTTCCTTTCTATTGGTAGCTTCAAAAGGGGGGGCATTTTTACAGGCCACAATTAGTATGCATAAAATTAAAGGCAAGCTTTGTTGAAAATTCATGTCGGTTGGTTCGTTTGTTCTGAAGAATATGGGCTAAATATAATAGAATACCTTGCAAAACAATAATCTTCCAAAATTTTATCTATAAAAAGAATGATTTTCGCAGGTTGGGTGGAAGAATTTTTATGATAGGAGGTCTAGTTGTGGCGATATTGTGTTTACAATTAAATAATCTTAGGTGGGAAGGATTATTTTTAAATTGAATTTTCCCTATAAAATATTATATTTTTTTAGTGATAATAAAATCCGTGTGGGATAAAAGCCCAACGGATTCTATTTCCCAACGGATTTATTACAATTACATTTAGACGTTTTACTGGGTGTTGCTTACTGAATTTGCCTGTTCTCTACAATTTCCCTTAAGGCAATCAAACCATCTTCTGATTCAAAATAATTCATGTGGTGACAACATACATCGTATTTCTCAGCTGCAATAGCATCTGGAACAGACCGAATATCTTCTACTAAGACCGCTATATCATTAGGCTCATTGGAATTAGCAGTTTTCCCTATTTTGAGTAAAACTTTTTCAACAAAGCGCTTGAATCTAGCTCCTTTGATATTGTGATAATCCGAGATGTCCCCAGCAATTACTCGATATTTTGTGTGTCCTTTTTGACCGTCTTTTAGTTTATCAATAAATTCACTGTTGGCACTCATTTGTCCCAAGGTCACGGTAATTGGTTTAGAACCCATTAACACCTTATTTAAAATACCTAAGGCTGTTCCTACTCCACCTAACCAAGCCTTTCCAAAATTCAATCCTACAGTTAGCAACTTTACTAATTTATCTCGGTAAACTGGTATTTCTCCAAAAATAGACCCTCCATTGGGTGTACCAAACATAAATAAATGGTCTACTAAAGTATCTCCTTTTCTGATAAATTCTATCAAATATCTGCTCACCAATCCTCCCATAGAATGGGCTAATATATCAAATGTTTTTCCATCATTTGGGCCAAGGCCGTAGGCTTTCAATTGTTCATCCAAATTAGTGGCTATATCCTCAATTTTGGTATTCAAATTTTCATAATCGTAGGTCAAAATCAAATCATAATGGCCTTCTTTCTTTAGAAATTCTAGATTGGTAATCATTGTTTTAGTGTCTCCAATAATTCCATGAATAACTAGCAAAATATTTTTCGCTCTTTTGACACTTGTTTTATGAAGGGGCACTCGACTTGCGATACTTTTTCGAAAACTTACCTTTCGCAATAAGAAAGCCTCCTCTTTTAAGCCTGCCAGTTTTAGTAAGCTAAACCATAATGCTTTACCTAAACTTCTTTTACCTTGTGCACCAGGAGGTAAATCCGCATTTTCTGGAAGATGTTCAATACTTATTTGAGTGCTTCCGTCCGCCAAAACGGTACTTTGACCAATTGGAATAATAAAACCATTTTCCATGGTGACTGGCAAAAGATTTTCGCCGCCACTCAATGTAGCATCCACCTTGAAGGTCAAAGGGTTTTTAGCTAAGGAGTCGGGATTCTTGATACCTGATAACTCTATTATAGAACGGTCTTGTTGGGTGCTTCTTGAACCTGTTTTACCAAAATTAATTATTGTACCCTCCCCTTTATCAAAAAATGCCGCCAGATTATTTGTGCTGTGCGTGCTTCTAGAAATTCCTTGCATTGGTGCAAAAGATATTTCTGCCTCAAACTCATCATGCTTATTAAAAGTGAGTCCATTAATTTTTAAAGGACCTCTTCCAATAATTCCTTGTGGTCGAATAGTCGTTACCGAAATTGTTCTTGTAAACCAATCATCCATTGGAGCTTCCTCATAATCTTCTCTAGTTACCGTTGAGCGAGTAGTTTGTTGCATCTCCTCCAAAGCATATTTGTAACTATCAAAATCTCGAGTGCTTACTACAATTTTAAATAAATCTTTTACTTGAATATCCTCCTTTTTTTCAATAACTAACCCATGTTGGTCATCCAATGTTTTCCATCCTGAATTGGCAGGAATGACTCCCGTAGCGAAATGCGGAGATACGCCAAATTTTGCACTCAAATGCAATAAAGAGACGTATAAATTTTTATCACTGATATTTCTAACTTGAATTTGATACCAAATTGGTTTTGGCTTGCCATTTCTTGATGTATCTTCGCCATCTTTATAATAATCAAGAATGATATCCGAATCTGTGTAGGTAACGAAATTATCCCGACTTTTTTCTTCTTTAAATCTAACTTCAATACTATCAGAAATAGTGGTGGCTTTATTTTCTAAGGAGGCAATGTTTTCCCAATTGGTAATATGCTCTAATTGTTTTTTTAATTGGTCAATAGCCGCTGCTCCTCCACTTGGAATCAAGTCAATTTCCTTTCCTGTCTCGGTATGCTTTATTTTCCAAGCTTTTTTGGATACATACAATGTATATTTGGCAGCGTTTACTTTTTCAACAAAATTAAAGTAAGCGGAAGGTTGTTTGTTATACTCTTCTAGGAAGCTTTTGACAAACTTTTTTCGACCTTTGAGATTTACCAAAATGGCAGTTGGTATCGTCTGCAATTCGCCCCAATAATTTCTATCTACTAATAAATTTAGCTCATCTTTTAAAGTTAAATGGGTAATCCCAACAGCAGAAACACCAACAGCCCCTTTAAAAGTTGCTTGTTCTCCTAGTCCTTCATAAACCCCAATTAGCAAATTAGCCTTATCCAAATTTCTGGTAGGTACACCATTTATAGCCCCTAACTCCATTTGCCAACCACCCGTATCTTTTGCTACAATTTGATGTCGATTTTTATTGGGTTGATCTTTTCCTCCTAAAAAAACAGTATTTGGATTAAACCCTTCAAATGGATATAAAGTTGGCTGTTGATTTTTTGCTGTATTATAAACTAGGGTTCTAACTTGAGCAAACAAATCTGCATAGCTAATATTTCTATTTTTATTAAGCACCTTCAGCAGATAAGTCGTGAATAATCCTCTTCGGTCCGTCGTCTCCCATGCTTCTTCATCTCTATTACAAGCGGACATGAGTAAATGCTTAGACCTTGGAATGGATATATTTCCAGCTATTTTTGTATAATAATTATCGGCAGACAACAAATAGGATGACATATTTCTAGAGACAGTTCGCGGCTGTTCAAACCGTTTGGCTGCCAAATTAAAAGCTGCGGAACCAATTTCCTGCGGCACTCGAGCAAAATCAACCGTTCTGGTCACAGAGGCAGAATGACAAGCATCTGCTATTACAACTAAATGAATGTCTTTTTTAACTTCTGATAAAAGGACCGCTAATTCTTTATCCGTTAAATCGTGGTTATTAGGCAATCGACTATCATAACAAACAAAGGTTTCGTCTTGCCCTAGACCATCAAATTTTGCAAATTCAGGTGCTGATGTTGAATAAGAACCATGACCTGCATAGTATAAAATCACAGAATCACCCTTCTTTGCTTTTTTGACAATTTGTTCTCTAAAAGTGGTAATAATATTGGTCCGAGTGGCTTCGGCATCCGTCAATTTTGTTAACTGAGGAGTTAAATGGGCATAATGCTTTTTAAGAAATTTTGCCACTGCATCTCTATCATTAATACAACCTGCTAGACCTCCAACTCTAGATTGAGGATGGTAATTGTTAATTGCAATTAAAAGGGCGTGTAATTGTGGTTTGGCCATTGGTAATGGGAATTTAAAATCAGAAATAAAAAGCTAAGATAAGGAACTTTGAAAAAATAAATTCACCTATTTCAGGTAGAATCGTTTTTCGATAGTTTAGAAGAGTTTTCTTATAAAACTTCTCTTCTAAACGTTCCTAACAAATATTGTCGTATCGAACGACAATATTTTTATTTACACTCTAATCCAGTTTTTACAAGAAAGCCATTGATAGTTTAGGAAGGGAGATAAAAAAGAAAGGCTAAGTCTTAGTTTAAGAAATAAAGAGGAAGCAGACTTAAGCCTACTTCCTCTTTAAATTTTATCGTATTATATGGAGATATTTCAAATCGAAGAATAAATTTTCGACTACTTTTAAAGTAACATTTTAACACAAATCAACCCTACTCCACCTAAAACAATCGTATAAGGTAAAGCCATCCAAATCATCTTTAAATAAGATAAACGAATTGCTGGTGCTAAAGCTGAAGTTAACAAAAATAAGAATGCTGCTTGACCATTTGGTGTCGCAACACTTGGTAAATTCGTTCCTGTGTTAATGGCAATGGCTAGATGCTCAAATTCTTCTCTAGTGATGTTTCCTGCGTCGTAGGCTGCTCTAACTTCGTTGATGTATACAGTAGCCACAAATACATTGTCACTAATCATAGATAATACTCCGTTGGCGATATAAAACATCGAGGGTTGAATAGATTTTTCCATTGCCAACACTGCATCAATAATCGGGGTAAAAAGATGCAAATCGTGAATCATGCCGACGATTACAAAAAATACGGCTAACAAAGCGGTAAAAGGTAAAGCTTCTTCAAAGGCATGTCCAATGCTGTGTTCATCTGTAATACCTGTGAAAGCAGTTTGTAAAACTATCACGGCTAAACCAATAAGCCCCGGAGCAGCCCAGTGATTAGCTAGTGCTACAATCAAAAAGATGGCTGCTACCGCTTGTACTTTGATAGCATACTTTTCTTTATCCGTTCTATTTGCATCTTGTTCTTCTACATATCCTTGAATAATTCCTCTTACATTTTCAGGTAGTTTTTCTCCAAATCCAAACCATCCAGTCAATTCTAATGCTAGACAAGTTAATAAGCCACTAACTAAAACAGGCATCGTTATAGGTGCCATAGCCCAGAAAAATTGCATGAAATCCCAATCTAGTTTTGCGGCAATCAATAAATTTTGAGGTTCACCGACTTGTGTACAAACGCCACCTAATGCTGTACCTACAGCTCCGTGCATCACTAAACTTCTCATAAAACTTCTGAATTGTTCCAGCGTTTCTCCTCCTAATTCGTTCCTATCTTTTATACCATCATCATCATAATCTGCATTACTCGATTGAACTTTATGGTAGACAGAGTAAAAGCCTACAAAGACACCTATTAATACAGCGGTAACCGTCAAAGCATCTAAAAAAGCACTTAGAAAAGCTGCCATAAAGGAAAAAAGAAGGGAGAGTACAATTTTGGACCTTACTTTAATAAAGATTTTTCCAAAAATGTACATCAGGAGCGGCTTCATAAAGTAAATACCAGCCACCATAAATACCAACAATAGAATTACATCTAAATTTGCTTCTAATTCATGGAAGACTGTTTTAGGACTTGTCAGTCCCAAAAAGATAACTTCTAATGCTATTAAACCTCCTGCTTGTAGGGGATAACATTTTAAAGCCATTGCTAAAGTAAGGATAAATTCTGCTATCACTATCCATCCAGTAACTACTGGTCCAGCAGTAAACAAAAGAATTGGATTCAGTATTAAAAAAGCAATTATCGCAGTCTTGTACCAAGATGGTGAATTTCCTAAAAATGACTTATAAGCCTCCATAAATTGTATAAAGTTGTTTTTTAAATTCTATCTGGTTGCCAAGGTAGCACTTTTTAGATTTATTTTATAGAATTGGCTTTTTAATTAAAGGATTTTCTCCTAAAATTTATAAAAAATGTCTTGGCTCTTTGCATTTCAAAAGAGTCTGAAGTTTACAGAAGTAATTTTAGAAATAGAAGTCAGAAGGCAGACCGTCCAAATGAATCGAGACTGTCTGAAGTCAGATTTTATAAGTTCTAAAAAATTGATTATCAGACATTTAAACTATAACCTCGACCGTAATTAGTGCACTTCGTTTATAAATTTTCGATTTTCCGCCGAAGGTGGTTCTAAATTGAAAATTTTAAATAAGGGCTGTACGAAGTTTTATTTTGACACGGAAAGACACGGTTTGAAGTTATGAATTATTATGTTTTCTTGTAAAAAGGTTATGTTTTAAACACGACCTAGTGGCTCAAGACAAAAGTAGTTGATAGTTTAGAATCAGTTATTTTTAGTCTAATCTAGATAAGGAAGTGCACTTCCGAACCGCAAGCGGATGGGATGCGATTGGGATAATAGCCGTAGCTATTAAGCCCGATTTTCTAACGACGAGTAGGCGAAAAAGAACGATTATTAAACTGTTAAATATTTATGTCTTGAGCCACTAGAGCAAATCAAGCAAAGAAACCGTTGGCTCTCCCATCCTGACGGTTCACAAACGATGTTTGTTCATGTTCAATCCGTGGTTCAATCCTAGCCGCTTTGAAAACTTCGTACACGCCTTATTGAAAATTGAAAATTGAAAATTAAATTTTACGTAGCATTTTGATAAATCTACTTGTTAGTCCTTCTTTCTCTTTCCTTTCTACGTTTCACCGCCTTATCCCAAGGAATACCAATTAATTCTTCAAGGAAAATTCTTGCTTTATTGACTCTAGTTTTAGCAATAGCCTTGGCTTCGTTAGCCCTATGAAAAACCTCAGAGGCTGTACTAAAATCCTTAAAATCTACTTTGTCATTCTCGAATTGTTCTAAAACTAAGGTATAAATAGATTCTCCTTCTTCGGCAGCTTGCGTTTTAAATTTTAATACTTCTAATGATAACTCATAATCCTCATATCTTTGAAGCACCTCCGCTCTAACTCTAAGTTTTTGCTGCTGTTCTTCATACTCGGCAATCTTTATTTCTGATTCTGCAATTTTAGTCCGAGTAGGTCGGGAAAAAATAGCGCCTAGATTAAAACTAATACCAAAATTATATCTTGGAAAAAATAAATTACTACTTGGATTGGCAATTAAAACATCACTACCATTAAGAATAGAATCTTGTTGAAAATGACTTTCGTTGATATTAAATGTAGCTGAAGCGTCCAATAATTCCCACCAAGTTAAGTTTTTCCTTTTGGCAGCAATTTCCATTTGTTCTTTATAAATGGCGTTTCCTGGACTGTTATACCATGCCCATTGAACCAATTGGTCTTCGAAGGTGCGTGGAGATTGGCCCTCAGGGGTTACTACCCTGCTAAAATCCATTTCCTGTGCAAACGAAAAATGAGCAATAAATAAAAAGAAAATAATGATATACTTTTCCAAACTGGTCGTTTCTAGATTAATGATTTTAGACTGATTTTTTTCAGCATAAAGTCTAGTAAATTCAATTTCTTACAACAAATAGGAAAATTAGTTATACTAAAAAGAATTACCAATAAAAATGATTATTGTATTTGACTAATATTGTCAAAAGGAATATTTCAACTTTTATGCCGAATAAAATTAGGAGTAAGTTAAGCTTAGATTAATTGTCCTAGAGACTGAATTTACAGAAAATTTAATTTGATAGGTTAGATTTTATTCGGTTCTCGGTCGACCTTAAGAGTACTTATTGGATAAAGTCTATTATTCATTCAAAATTTTTGGTTTCCCATTTATTTCCAACTCTGCTGCTGCTTCAAAATCCTTCAAACGAACAAGCACAGCCAGACAAACATAAAAATGAATACTCGTTGGTAATTGGACGATAGCTTCCTGGACATAACTGGCTAAAATAAGCATAAACATCATGGTGGTCAGAGCTAAGTATATCGTCTTCATTTGTTCGTTTTTGACCCGCAGATAGTATCGTATTCCCATTCGCACAATGGTATAAAGCAGCCAACAATAAAGCAAGTATCCAAACCAACCTAGTTCGACCGCTACCCTAACGTAACCACTATCTGGCGGAAAATTGGCTAAAAAAGTATCTGGAGAAAAACGTTGCCCCCACTCTCCAACACTCCCCAATCCTGCGCCAAAGGGATGGGATTGTATAAATGGTTTAATTTTTTTCTGGTTTTCAAATCGAACCCCCATGGTATCCCCACTATTTTTTGGCATAAAGGCTGATTGTATCCTAAATAATACTGCATTACCAGTGGATTTCATTAAAAAAGCACCTCCTAATATCCCAACTGCCATCATGGCAATAATTATATTCCTTTTCAAGCTCAACATGGTGAAAACTGCAAAGCCAAAGGGTATCAACACTACTGGTGTTCTTGAACCTGCATAAGCTATTGCCAGCAACATACAAACACCTGCAAAGCCCAAAAGTGCTTTTTGCCAAATTTTGAATTTTCCCAAAGCCAAAATAAAACACATCACGGACATGTAAGACATGTAAATCCCATAATTTGTAGGGTCTGAAAAGAAGGAAAAAACCCGCATCCTAGACCACTGGAATATTAATTGAAATCGTGCAGGGTCTGAATAAAGCCAGGCCAATTCAAAGTCTGTAAAACCAAAAAACTCTTGTTTCAAACCATACAAAGCGGAAACAAATGCTAGGCCCAGCATGAATTTGAAAATATTAATGGTTCTACGATAACTATTAAGGGCATAAGCGGCAATAAAATACAACAGAATAAGCAATGCCATACTCCTAACGGTAAAAGCCCATGCTAATCTTGATGCAGCAATCGGATTGATTACCTGAATCATATTGTAAAATACCCAAACTATAATCGGTAAGGAAATAGGATTTTTGGCAAAGGAAAGGTCTCTATCCTTCAGTTGTTTCATAATAACCCCTAAAGCCAATACAACTAATAATAAATCTAAGGAAAGTCCATAGGGCAAATCCACTATTTTGGAGAGGAAGGAGACCAAAATAGACATGACTAGAATCACATAAAGCCCCAAATAGAGATTAAACATTGCCCCTAATACTAAAAAAATACCTAACGTCACGACTAACAATGCTGCTCCACCTAGAAATCCTAGTTTTCCGACCACCACAGCTACAAATACAGATAAGAACATTAGTAACACCATACCAAGTACCGTGTCTAACTTTTCCATCAAAAAGTGATGTTTAATCCATTTTTTTATAGCTTTCTCCATAGTTTGTTCTTTCTTGTTTATGTTAGCTTCTAGGTATTGGCTAAATTTGTTCCATTTAAATATCTGATAACTCTATTCACGGAAGCTTTTGCTAAACTCCCTTCTTCTAATAATCTCCTATCACTTGTCCATACCCGATTAGGTGATTTTACAAGTAAGATATTACCGAATTTTTTATATAGACTTTGTGCCAACCAGCCATCTTCACTTCTTTGATTTTCAAATTCTAACTTTTCAGGGTCATATCCGCCTACAGCTAAAGCCTGCGCTTTTCTAAACCCAGTATTAAATCCAACTGCATTGATACATAAATCCAAGCCCTTTCTTCTATCAAACATAATCTCTCCACCGAGCTCATGAAAGGCCAATCCAAAACGATTAATGCTTTTACTTGGAATGAAAGAATATCTGCCATAAACTACCGCTACATCTTCGTTTTTCAATAAAGTTTTTACAAATAAATTTCCCCAATCAGCAGGATAAATACTATCTGCGTCTGCACTTAACAAAATCTCTCCTCTGGCTGTTTCCAATCCTAGTTGACGTGCGTAGGTTCTACCTTGTTTTGGTTGAAAAATGGAATTTACGCCACATCGGTCTAGAATTTCTTGTGTCCGGTCATTGGAATTATTGTTGACAATTAATAATTCTGTTGGCACCTCAGGTTGAATATCAGCAAAAGAAGACAAAGTGCTTAATAAATTCTCTTCTTCGTTATAGGCTGGTATGACTATAGAAGCAACAGGATTAAACACCTTAAATTTGGCCAATCCATTTTTGATTTTTTCAATTTGGGTCGATGAAACGGTATCATAATTTCGAAAATCAAAATAATGTCTTTTTACCCAATCTGGTGTTGAAAATCTATTCATCATTTTAAAATATTACTATTTTTAAAAAGAAAGCTAATAAAAGAAGAATCGCAAAAGCATTTCCTAAAAATTCTATTAAGCGGTCTTTTGAAGTCAATTTTACATCTTTGAATCTATTGTTCATAAGCTGTTTTTAATTATTTGCTCTTTATCACCACCCATTCGTGTACATCCGTCACCTCTTTTTTAAGATGTGCTTCGATTTCCTTTAGAGGATAGTTTTGTAAAAAAGCGTTTTGTTCGTATTGATAATTTAATTTACTTGGCACACAATATAGTTCTTGATTAGCACCTATGACTTCACTAAGCTGCTCCTTCTGGGTAGCTGGCAAGTGATACCTAAATTCTAAAACCATATCTACACCTTTAGATACTTTAGTTATATCTTCAGCCATTTGACTAGCTAAAGCACTATTAGTAACCAATAAAGAATCGGCCCCGATATTTTTAACCATCAAACTATTGTCCTTTTCAGCAGACAAATCTTTGATGGTCGCATTCGGAAATAATTTAGCTAGACCTTTTGTAAAATATTCAGGATGTTCTCCATTGAAATAAATAGTTTTATAGGTCCTATTTGTTAATTGATATAAAATCAATTGAAGTTCTTCCTTATAAATTCCAGATAATTTTAAGGGTAGTTTGGCAGATTCATATTCCTTTGACAAAGGTAATTTTACCCCTTCAAAAGGGCCGGCTTTTACCGTTCCTCCTTTTAATACATCCCGTACTAATTTTCCGTGCTTTAAATACCCTTTTTGATGAACTGGTAAGGTCTTATATATTTTGTCCTTTGTTACCTTTTTCAGATGTTCCAATCTGTAGGAAAAAGGTTTTGTACCCCACGAATACCCCCAATGATGGATAGTATAAGTATTCTCTTTAACACATTCTGGGGTGAATTTTTCTGTTATGTGGTATGGATAAAAATATTCTTTTGGAAATAATTCTACGCCTCCAATATTTTGGCGTCCATATTTATGCATTCCTGTTTCCTTCAATAATCTAGTTACAAGATATGGTGAAGAATCTAAAGCCGTATCTCTACCATCAAAATGTTGTAGATAAAAATCCATACATTTTTCAATAAAGGGATGGCCTTTTTCTGCCCCAAAAATGGCATTATTTACAATAATATCTTTATCATTTTTTTCTCCTAATTCAAGTCCTAAAAAACTTCCATATTGTCGAAATTCCTCTAAGGATTTTAACACCTCCATATCCGTATCCATATAAATACCACCGTGATGATAAAGCGCATAGATTCGAACGAAATTAGAGAGATTCGCCCATTTTTTATACTTTAATGTAGCTTGCAAATAAGGTAAATGCATCGGACTATTTGCCTCATTCCAAAGCATTATTTCATAATCAGGCATTAGTTTTTTCCAACCATCAATGTAACCTTGATAATCTTCTGGAATTTGCTTTGTTCCAAACCAACAATAGTGTATAATTTTTGGTATCACAATGTTTGTCTTTAGGTTTTAAAACGGTTGACGGTATACGGTATACGGTTGACCGATATTTGAAATTGAAAGCCAATGTTTTATGTTTTCACCATAGTTTGTTTAAAGATAAGGTGTCATAATATCCCAAAACTGACTAATTCTAGCCGTCCAGGTATTCGATTCTGCTAAAGCAATTCTGTCTTTTGTTGCCTGTTCGCTTTGGGGTGATAAGGCTTCGTCAATCAATTTCACAAAAGCATCATCTGAATCTGCCAAGTAAATTTGGTCTTTAAAACTTTGAATATCCTCTGAAAAATTTGTCGCAATGACAGGTTTCCCACCTGAGAGATATTCGTTAATTTTTAGAGGATAAATACTTTTGGTCAAGGTGTTACATAAAAAAGGAATCAAACAGCAATCCATATGCTGGAGATACTGCGGCAATTCATATAAATTTTTACCACCTGCAAAAATGATATTTGGAATATCTGGTAATCCTAATTCTAAGTATTCCGTATTATTTAATGGCCCCACGAATAGAAATGTCTTATCCGAGTGTGCTAATGCTGCTTTTTTAATTAGCGGATAATTGACCCTCAATTCATCTAAATTACCAATGAACCCCACTACTTTTCCTGTTCTCCCTTCTAATTCTTTAGGTTTAAGAAAGGTCTCTGTCAAAGTTCTTTTGAATACAGTATTATCTACCGCATTATTTAAAATAAAAGTATCCTTAGATATTTTTGATTTTAAATTCCACAATTCTTTGGAGGTAACCAATGTTACATCGGCTTGCTTAATCGCCTCATTCTCAAGATTTAAACCATGCTTAACGGTGTAATCATTTTGACTAATGTCATCGATACTTTGATAAACATTTAAAGCCGCTCCATAAGATTTTGGCAAAACCGCCGCTCCATATGGATTGTAGCAATTGAGATAAATATATTTTTTTATTTTATAATCCTTGATGAATTTCTTAACGGTTTTTAGCACCACACTCCGATTGTAATCCTGCAAATAATTATAGGTTTTTCCTACTGGTAACCAGTTAATTGGCAAAGACAAAGTCGGTGTGGCAGCCACAAAATTTTGAGGAATTTTCTCTATTGTTTCATACTGTATCTGATTGGTTAATAACTTTGGTGCTCGTTCTCTGACCTTCTTATTATTCAAATTGGCAACAAAATCTTTGACGGAATAAGGCTTGTTCACATAAAAAACTCGATTGTTTTTTGCAAATTCCTTTGCCATAGATAGCGATACCGACGAATAGATGTTATCTGTCGGAAACAAGGTATAAAGTATGATATCGTAATCTCTCATTTTTTAAGTTGTTAGTGGTCAGTGGTTAGTGGTCAGTATTGAGCCAAATTTACAACTCACCACTAACCACTTACAACTATTTCCCGACCATCAGGAATTCTTTGGTAATCAGGTAGTTTAATGGAAATATTCTAAATGGAACACTTTCTAATAAAGGCAATCTATTTAGTATGCAATGACTTTTTCGATAGACTTGTTTTAAGCTGGTGTTTGCAACAATCTTAGAAATTTTGTCATGTGTCATATGATTCAGTCCATCATAAGCTTCTCTTAAATCACTTTCTAATTCTCCTACGATTGGGTGGTTATTTTTCTCAATCAAACCGTCTAAAGTCGACTTTGGTAAAAATTGACACCAAGGAATTTTAATTACATGATTCAAATGGGATGCGTATGGACTTTTCCAAGGTGGATAAGAGACAAATATCTTCCCATCTGGAGCTAATATCTTTTCCAATTGGAGAAAAATATTTTGCAAAATATCTAAAGGAATGTGCTCTACCACATCATTTAAAAATACAAAATCAAACTTACCATCTAATGGGTCTTCAATTACATTTCGCTTTGCAAAATGGACATTTTGCACATTGTGCTTAGCTTTAATTTGGTTGGCCACTTGGATATGATGACCATCAATATCCACTCCATGCACTTCACAATCCCAGTTCTTAGCATACCACAGGGTCATACCGCCCATGCCACAACCAAAGTCCATGATTCGCTTACCATCTAAATCTAAAAGGCTGCGAACCAATCGTTTGTCTACTTTTAAATGGTCCGCATTTTCATCCAGAAAATTTTGTTCTGCATAATTTAAGCCTTCCAATAATAAAGATTCTGTCATAGTTTACTTATTAATAATTTTAGACTATTATCCAACTTTTTCGATAAAATTCACCTCTTTTTCCTTTCTTTTTGGAACGGAAATAGAAATTGCCTTTTTAGGCGTTAAAAAAGCCCACTCCATCGTGGTTGGTCTTAATTCACCTAAAGCGATTTTCTTTTCGAATTGAGTTAATTTCTGCAATTCCTTATATTTTTCACTTAACTGAATTATTTTCAATTCATCATCCATACTCCTATAAATGACTAGATTATGGGTCTCTTCAAAAAGAGGTAACATTTTATTAGAAATATCTGGATTGATAAAATCATGTAATTCAATTAGGATATCACAATTTTTGATATTGTCCATTACTTCTGATTTGAATAACTCCATTTCAAAGCCTTCACAATCACAAACAATTAAGGAGCGTTCTCCAAAATCTAATTTCTTTAAGGTATTGGTCGTACATTTACTAAAAACATTTAACCTATTCGAAATGTCATTTTCTTTTCCCATCGCGGTACATAATTCTCGAGCCCTTTCGGCTAAATCGTAAGCATAAATTAATGAATTTTCAAACATCAATCCTAAGCCTACCGCATAATACCCTTCTGCACAACCAATATTTACAATTTTATCATAATTATTGGGACGAATTCGTTCCACCCAATCAAACAATTCTACTTCATAACAGCCTAATAATTTAGGATACAGCTCACTTCCAAACCCAGCTAATTCTGGATATTTTAACCCTTGGAAAGGGCCATACTTTACCTCAGCCTCTTTGAAATTACCCTTCAACTTTCGATGAACGCTTTGTTGTGTAGCTAAAATTTTATTGTATTGGTATTCTTGATAAAAAACATCCAATACTTTACCTAAAAATCCAACTTTCACAAACGGCGTTGCTGCTAGATTACACATTCGCCTAAAAACTTGGTTAATCCTCCCCATAACTCTTTTTTAAATTTATTAATATGAATCTGGGGGATTCAGGGGGAATTGGTAATACAGAAATTATCTGATATAATGATTTAAATCTTTTAGAACTTGGCTTAAAAATCATAAATCATACATCATAAATTTTACATCATAAATCTGTGTGATAAGGCTCAGAAATTCTAATTATACAGAGGTATGATCTATGATTTCTGATATATGATTTCTGAATTTCACTACCAAAAAAGCATAAGATTAATCAATCAGAATTCAGCTCCTTTCAGATTTACTTTAATATCAATGCTTGCCTTGGTTAGGGGGGATATCAGCGGCAATATTGGGTTTTTGAAAAAAATAATTAAATTTATCTTTTGCTAATGCAAATCCTTTTTGATAAAATTCCCAAATGTATTTAAATACATTTAATGTTCTGACATTCAATATTTTATATAAAATCACTTGGGTAATGATAAATGTGATAAAATAAGTCAACAGCGTTCCATATGCGGCGCCCATTATCCCCATCCAACTAATAAATAAATAGTTAAAAATGACATTTAGGATAAACCCAAATACAGTACAATAAAAATTAATATGAGGCTTTCCAATCGATTCTAAAACCGTTCCCATTTGACTTCCAAATGGTAAAAACAGTCCGAATAAAATGGTTAATCTCAATAGCGGTACTGCAGGTAAATATTCTTCTCCCGCAATTATTAAAATAATGATTTCGGGAAATAATTCTACAAACAAAATAATCGGTAATAGTAATCCTAATATCGCACCTACGGATTGTTCATACATTTTCTTCACGCCCGTTTTCCCATTATTGACCATCTCTCTGGCACTTTGAGGAAAAACAACTGCGGCGGCAGAAAATGTTGGTACTTCCATTAAATTCGTTATTCGAATCGCTAAATCATAAATACCCACAGAAGCAGTTGAAATCAAGCCACCCAGCATCATTTTATCCATACTTTTATAGAGCATGATACTTAAGTTAGTAGATACTGCATATTTGCCAAAATTCACCAATTTTTTAACCCAATCCCATTTCGCTTTTTTAGCAAAATTTAAATAAGGCCATGCATGATAAACGGCTACTGCACTCCCTAAACAAGCTGTAAAGACTTGAAATTGAGCTAATTGCAATAATGCTATTGGCGAATCTGAAAGATACAAGTACAACAGGAATAGAAAAAATGGCCCCTGTCGAATAGTATTACTCAGAAAAATACCTTTAAATGATAAATTGGCTTGGAGTATGAAATTTGATTGATACATTGGTGTTAAAACCAAGGTAGTCAAAGCATAAATATGCAAAAGGGGAATGATGGAGGGACTTTCAAATATGTATCCACAAAAGGGAGCTAAAAGATACAAAAAACAAGCGAAAAGTGCGGTTAAGACAAAATTTAAAAATAACGAAGCAGTATTAATTTCTCCATGCAGCGCTTTGTCCTCTGAAGATAAAAATTTAACCAGCGCATTTTGAATCAAACCCATTCTCGTTACTTCCAAAAAGGCACAAATGGTTAAAAATAAAACCCAAATACCCATTTCAGATACTTCCAAAACTCGATATAATATAAATACACTACCGAACCCAAACAGGTAGTTGGCACCTTTTTCAAAAAAGGCATAGAGACCGGAAATTAACCAGTAACTTTTAGTGTTGTCTTTTTGCATCGCTGTGTTTGTTAAGATGATTCGGCTATAAATTTATTTTAATAACTGAAATAACTTACCGAATTATCCCATATTTTTTCGGTTAATTCGATTTAAAATCGAACCACCAAACTTATCTCCTAAAGCATTTAAAAAGGCTAAGGAGTCTTTATCTGCTTGTCTCATGGTTGAATCTGAGCTAAAAATAGCCAACACATTGTCACTAAAATCTATCAACTCCTTGGTATCAGCATATTCATTTAAAGCTGCCCCCTCCATGAAAATAAAGTCGTATTTTTCTGATAATCTTCTTAAAAACAATTGAAATTCTTCTTCATTCAGTCCTTCTAGCGGAGATTGAGACCTACCAGAATTACTAATTGATTCAATCGGTGTATTGTTAAATGGTGACTTAATACTTGTTACCGCAAAATGTTCAGTCAACTTAGCATCTACTAATAATTGATGGAGTCCATAACTCGCTGGTAGTGCTTTATCCGCCCAAGTAGAAAGTGTATTTCTTTTAAAATTGGTATCAATTACCAATACTTTTTTTTGCTTTAATAAAAGTGAATGTGCCAAAATCGTAATCAAAAAAGATTTTCCTTCATCTTCTCTTGGACTAGTTACCAAGAAGATATTCCCTCCTTTGATTTTCTCCAGATTAAACCTCAAATCACGAATTAATTCTTTGAATCTTTCCATGACTTTATCCTTAGTTTCCCCTGCAAATAATTCTTGCAAATTGAGTTTCTTATGATTAATTTTTATGACACTTCCAATAAGCGATAAACCGGTAAAAGCCTTAAACTGATTGGGAGAATGCATTGTATTATCCAAAAAGGCCAATAGAAAAATAAAGAAAGTTGCCATTGAAGCACCTACCACACCTGAGAATGCCGTAAATAATATTTTCTTATCAGACTCCGCTTCTTCTGGTATTTGGGCATGTTCAATGATGGTAAAAGGACTATCTAAGCTTTTGGTTTCTAATCGTTCTAACTCTAATTTTCTAACGACCATTTCATAATCCTCCTTGGCAATATTAATCTCTCTTTCAAGATTTGTTACATAAGCCTGATTTGATACAAAACTATTTGACCTAGCCCTTAATTCGATTAATTTCTCCTCTATAATGGCCATTTCTTCTTTGGCGTTGGTGAGGTCAATCGTAGCAGAAAGATGTCTATCAAAGAGCCCGTTTTCTCTGGTATCATCTTCAGTTTCCACTTTCTCCTCCACTTTTTCCTTTTGCAATCTCGACAAGGCCTTCATATCCTCATTTAATTGCTTTTTAACCAAACGTAGAGATGATTCATTTTTTCGTTTATTGCCAATACCATCAATTAAATTATTGGTGTACATAGCAACTAGTTCCTTTCGATTGACAATTTTTCTATTTAGTTGAATAATTGCATAATTATCCGCATCATTTTCATCCAATTTGGCGGGCTCCTCATCCATCAAATTTGGTTTTTTCATCAATTTCTCCAAATCTTTTATGGTGGCCTCATTAGCGTTTATAGCTGCTTGGGCATTACTTTTTTGCTGTTCTAAATCTCTAATCTGATTAACCGTAGCTTCTCTTTGAGAAACCAAATCAACCAATTGATTACCTGAATTATAGGATTTTAAATCGTTTTGCTTATTGTCTAGTTTATCTTTTTTAGCTTGGGCAGTTGTGCTTAAATAGGCTAAGGCCTCATCTGTTTCACTATTTCTTTTTGACTCAAAATAATCAATCACAGATTTACTAAATTTGCTAGCTGCAAAAGCAGATAATTCTGCATTTTCTGAAGTAAAAGATATTTTTACATAATCCGTCTCCCCCATTCGTTGAATTTGAAGATGGTCTTGTTTCAACTTTTCATAATCATATTTATAATCTTTAGCTATCTTATTGAAGAATAGTTCATCCTCTGGTCGCTCAAATTCTGGTTTTAATTGTTCCAGTTTTACTGCTAATAGGTTACTTAAGGTATCTATAGATGCCTCGTTATAACTAGATAAAACCTCAGGTGCTCTAAATGGCCCATCTCCAAATTCGTCTGGTTCTAAATCATGATTTAACAAATGAAAGGTCAACAAATTAATACAACTACGCGAAGTCACGTATTGTATTAAGTTATTAAAACTCATTTTAATATGTAATTGCTGAATGAAAGGGTTGTCTTTTCCTGGATTGATACCCGTTGGGTCAATTACTCCAGTAGAAAGGATAGTCTCAGATTTGTAAATTGGGGGCTTAAGGGAAACTATATAATAGGCTAAAACACCTGCAAGGATTGCAGACAACAAAATTAGCCATTTTCTTCTCCATAGTATGCTTAAGTAGTATGTAAGTTCCATTACTTGTGTAGTATGTTTGCTAGAGTTTGTAAATCAAGAATGTTTGTCGCTAGGGAACTATAATAATTTAACCTTTTGCCTCAATATAAATTGAACCAAGAAGTAGGTGAAATTATCGCTATAAATGGAGGGGATGCAAAAATTGCACAGCGGCAATTTTTATCAATAAGTAAGTGGGGTAGAAAATTAGTTCCAAAGCAAAAACATCAACTTTATCCAAAGGATAAATGATTATTTCTAGCTTTACTTTTTCCTTTTAACAAGCTAATTATCTAAGATAAATTAACCCATTTTTGTGTCATTAATAATCACGTTGGGATGTGTAGTTTTCTTTTCTCAAAACAATTTTATTACAAAATAAACATAAAAACAAGCCTTATGAGACAAGTTCTAATATATTGTTTTTACCAATATAATTTTCCCTTAATAGATTCATTGATAGTCAGTTAGTTGTATATTTAATTTTAAAGTAAGACCTATTTATCAATATATATATTTATGAGTATGTAGTCTTAAGGTCCTAGATAAAGTTCAAATTCAAACTCAAACTTTAAGCCTCCTTCGGTAGGCATAACTTGTCAACGATAACTATCTGGATGCTTATGGACTTAAAAAGTATTGACTATTTGTGCTAATGGATTTGCAGAAAGTAAAACTAAGTCCGATGCTGCACCTTTTTAGTGGTCGATGATACAGACACATTTGTAATAGCATACTGAGCAATAAATTATTATGGTTCATTGACAAATTTTGCAAAAGAGCTAAAGTAGCTTAGACCTCTGGTCTGAGGAGTAGTACGTTTAGGCTGCTCAGACCAGAGGTCTAAGCTACTTTTTGCAATAGTTGTCAAAGCGCCATTATTATTACTAAAGGTGCGTGCACTATATATATATTTTTATAAAATATTATTTTATTTAATAAATGGCATCAACTTTGTATTTCCTCTATCAAATCAATTAAATATTATGGACGAATTTCAAGAGAATATTTTAAAGCTAATCGGTCTTTGTTTACTTTATTTATTTACTGCCCTCTAAGCTAAGTAGAATTATTTAGTAATTATTATTCTTTCCTGTAGGAACTCTTGGTCAAATCTTAACCTAACAAAATACATCCCAGCAACTACCTTTTCTAATTCAATTTTTATATTGGTATCTTTTAAATATTGCTCCTTTTCTTTAAGAAAAACGCGTTGTCCTATTGGGTCAAAAACTTCGATGGTCATAAATTGGTAAGCATTGGCATTCAAAGTAAGGTTAAACTGTCCATTATTTGGATTTGGGAACAGTTTAAGTCGGTAGACAGGTTCATATTCCACCAGCGGAATATTCGTAATTTGATTATCTAACGGAACATCAAATCTAAAATTTGCTGCCTTATCAAAACATAAATCAGATAAATTAGCTGGATTTATACTTTGGTCTGAATTAGAACTCAAAGTTGCACCAGAAGCCAATGTTGCTATATTTTCATTTGACAAATTTTTATACAAAACAAAATGAACATGGGCTGCACTTGAACTGCCTTCATTCCCTACCCTAGCTATCAAATCTCCTGCTTCAATGACTTCTCCGACCTCAACCTCCTCATTCAATTCACTAAAATGACAAGCCCTATAGGCAAAAGTTGGGTCTTCAACTGATTGTACGACAATATAATTTCCACATCCACTAGTACAAGTTGGATTCGCACAATTAAAATTTAAACAAGATTCTTTTTTAAATAAGACTTTTCCCGCCATCGGGGAGAAAAAATACATTCGACAATCTGAATTTCCGCCATTGATAAAATTCCAATCTTGAGCAAAACAATTATCCCCCGAATGATGCCACCGCCCACTACTTTGCCAATAATGGTCATTGAAAAAAAACCAAATATTGACCACATCATCACTAGTGATTAGGACGCCATCTTCTTGATTTTGCCATTCGCTTGGTACATGAAAATCATTTGGCTCAATAACAGACGGATTGTAAAAAGGCCAATATAAATGACTTAATTCTTGACTTAATCTAAATTGAGGAGTAGGATTAGTGGTGATACTAAATGGTAGTTCATTAATAACTTCAAAAGCTTCTCCAAGCTGAAAAACAGTAGCTTTAATTAAACACTTTTCAGCATTTATACTAGGTATAAACCAATCGTATTCAAAAAGAGGATTGGGGCTAGAAGACTGCCATATTATTTCCCATGAGGCACCATTATCTTTAGAAAAGGCTACTTCTTTTCCAGAAATCACCCCTTCAACTTCTGCCTGAATATTCAAAATACTTCCTGCTTCAAAAATCTCTCCTCCTTTTGGATTAACCAATTGAATTTCAGGCAATTCTGAAGGTGCAAAACCAGACACACACACATCTAAATTCCAAGTACTTGGCTTGATTCCAGAGCCCGTAAAATCATAAATTCGTATAAAATAAGTATTCCCTTTCACTAAATTATTTAGTCCTAAATTTTCTACGGCTCCATCTCCTCCACCTTGGTCAATACAAGCCAAAAATTCCCCTTCGCAGGTAATTCCTTTACGTACCTCTAAAACAGCATCCATCCCGCTAGAAGGATTCACAGAGACTTGATGAAAAGTGGAATCTGCTACAAATGAAAACCAAATATCTTGTATTAATGCACTATTGCAATTTCCAGCAGATAATGATTGCGTTGCATTAACTAAAGTCGCATTAAAATAACAACCCCCATTAGTAGCATTTAAAACAATTGCATCGGAACAATTATCGTTTACAGGTTGTGCAAAAACTTGCTCTGTAGAAAATAGAAAAATAAAATAGGTGAAAAATATAAATTGCCGCATGAAAAATATATAGCTGCTAAAAAGAAAATTAATTTATTAGGTAATCGCATAAAACTAAAAAAAGAAAGCCGGTAACACTTATTTTTTGCTTAAAAAGTGAGGAATTGTCAGATAAAATCAAGTTTGTCTGCCAGCATGTAAATTTTGGAGAGATAATTGATTTTTTATTAGTTTAGATAACTTACATTTGTTTATATTATAAACTTAATTTTATAAAAATCTTTAGACGAATACACTATGAATCAGTCCGAAAAATATACTTTTGAAAAACAACTTTTTTTTTTAAAAGGAAAAACATATAAAATACTTACCCGCAATTTCTAAATCGTAAGATTCTATTCTTCCCCCACCCGAATCGAATAAAGGACAAGCATTAATGAACAGGAGAATTGTATAAATGATTAGAGCTACTATTATTTTATTATTATTTTGGAATGGAACTGCCTTTGGACAGAACTATCAAATGGATGAAAATCTCCTTTTGATAAACGACTGTGGTGGATTCTTTTCAGATAGTGGTGGTAGTACTAATGATTATAAAAACAATGAAAATCTTCAAACGACAATTTGTAAAAATCCTTTAGTTGGGACACATATTCGATTGACTTTTTCTCAAATTGATTTAGGCCCAGGTGATAAATTATGTTTTTTTGATGGCTTAGATACTGCTGCTGATTCTATTCTTTGTGCAGAATCCTTTTCTAATGGCTTTCCTTTTATTGTGCAAGCTACTGCTGCCAACAGTACAGGTTGTATTACGGTAACTTTTACTAGTAATTCAATTGAAGTGGGAAATGGTTGGGAAGCCAATATAGATTGTATTCCTGCTTGTCAATTAATTGAAGCGCAAATTGACCAAACGACACCAGCATCTGTTCCAGTGGATAGGGGCTGGATAGATATTTGCGAAGGAGAACGAGTTTTTTTTAATGGTTCAGGAAGTTTCCTTCAAAATGATTTAGTCTATGCACATAGTGATGCCACCAGTACTTTTGAGTGGGATTTTGGAGACGGTCAATTTGCGGTAGGCAATAATGTAAGCCATGTTTATGAAAAAGCTGGAGGTTATCGAGCTACCTTAAATATCACCGACCAATTTGGTTGTACTAATGCCAATTTCGCACTTCAAAAGGTTAGGGTTGCGCCTAAACCTTTGTTTAAAATAGGGAATATTCCAGATGCACTTTGTCTGGGCGACACACTTAGATTAGCTAGTAGTGTTGGTACTGATAATATTACTTCTCCTATTGAGATTTGTAACCAAGATGGCGCCTTTTTGTTTAATGGGATTCGCTCGGATTCCATTAGCCTACCCGATGGAAATGGTGCTTCTTATGAAACAAGTATTAGGTTTACAGATTTTAACTCTGGACAGGTTTTAAATGATATAGATGACCTCCAATCCATTTGTGTCAACATGGAACATTCCTGGTTGCACGATATGGAAATTAGGATAACCTGCCCAAGTGGCAATACCGTTTTATTACAAAATCAATCCGTTATTAATAAAGAAGTTTATTTAGGCATTCCAGAGGATAATGACGGGATTACACCAATTGCTGGAATTGGGGCAAATTATTGTTGGTCTCCAACCTCTCAGAATGGAACCCTGACAGAATTTGCTAATAACAATGACAATAGTAGCCCTAACGAAACCTATAATTTACCTTCTGGGGATTTTAATTCTTTTGAAAGTTTGGAAGCTCTTTTGGGTTGTCCATTGAATGGAGATTGGGTAATTACCGTTACGGATTTATGGGAACAAGATAATGGTACTATTTTTTCATGGAGTTTGGATATTAATCCAGATTTATATCCAGATTTAGAAACTTTCCAAACCAACATAATTGGTTTCCAATGGGAAAATACAGGAGACATTAAGGATTATGAACAAGATGAAATTGTTATCCAGCCAAATAGTGCTGGAGAAGCAAATTATGTACTAGAAGCAATAGATAATTTTGGTTGTGTGCACGATACCGCAATCCAATTTATGGTCTTGCCTAACAACCATCCTGATTGTCTAAATTGTGATAAACACCTTTTTCAAAAAGATAGTTTGACTATCTGTACTGGGGAAAGTATTGATTTAGAGAGTGCCATAGACCCATTTGTTTTAGGGGTCGAGACTTTTCAAACTTTCCCGAATCAAGAATTCTCACATGGTACCCACCCTCCCGAAAATGCCTACGAAAGTCCGCTGCAAATTAGCAATGTTCCAGCTAACGAAATAAAAGCGGATGGTAGCAACCTCATATCTGTTTGTTTGGATTTAACTTCCGAATTCAATTCTGATTTAGTGATTACCTTGATTTCCCCTAATGGCGTTCATTTAAATCTATCTTCTGAAAATGGAGGTCGAAATGATGGGTATTTAAATACTTGTTTTACAGCAAATGCTACCCGCTCAATTACCGAGGCAACTGATGGTCCCTTCACTGGAGATTATTTACCAGAGGAACCTTTTGAGAACTTAGCTGGAACCGATATAAATGGGGTTTGGACACTAAAACTGTCAGATGATGCGGGGGCGGCAAGTACGGATGTGAATGTATTAAAAAGCTGGTCTATGACCTTTTTGTCACCAAGCAATGCAACATTTACTTGGTCGCCTTCCGATAATTTAAGTTGTACTGAATGTACTAACCCATCAGCATCTCCAACTTCTACCACTTCTTATATTTTAGAAAAGGATTTTGAAGGATGTATTGTCAAAGACACTCTTCAAATTAAGGTTTTAGGAATAGATGAAACGGTCCTAGGTATTAGCGATTTTAGCTTAGAAAATGGACAGCTTTTAATTAATTGGGACCCTGTCCCAGGAGTTGATAGTTACGAAATAAGTACCAATACACAAGATTGGGAGCCAACTAGTGGTCCTTTATTTCACATTTATGAAAATTTAAGTCAAAATACGCCTTTTAATGTTCAAGTTAGAGGCGTTTATGATGACTTTCCTTGTAATACAAAATTTACAAGTCGTGCAGTTGTTTATAAATTCTGCGATTTGAATGCTACTTTAGGAAGCAATGATTTAGTTACTAATTGTCATAAAAGTGAAGACGCTGTGGTGGAAATAAACGCAACTGGTGGAGATGGCATTTATACCTATACGCTTAATAATGAAAGTCCACAAAGAAATAATAGATTTGACGGATTAGCTCCAGGTGAGTATTCCCTTTTGGTCGAAGATTTACAGACTTGTGCAGATACGATTACCTTTGAAATAACTGCTCCACCCGAAATCACTATTAGTTTTGATACCGAGGTACTCGACTGTTTTGGAGACAACGATGGAACTGTCACTGTATTACCAACAGGTGGTGTAGGGAGTTTCAATGTGCTTTCATGGGCACACACAAGTAGTCAAGATTTAACGCTTAATAATCTGTCTAGTGGTCAATACTTTGTGACTGTTGCTGATGAAAATAATTGTGAAGCATCAGATACCCTAGAAATTATTGAACCATCTGCATTACAAGCCATAGCTTCAGAAAAACCTGTCACCTGTTTTGAAATGGCAGATGGAGAAGCAACTGTAAAAGTTACTGGTGGTACACCTCCCTATGCTTTTGATTGGGATAATGGGCAATCAGGTTCCGCTGCTATAGGACTAGATATTGGAGACTATACAGTAATGATTGAAGATGACAATAACTGTCAAACTCAGCAAACTATTACCGTTACTCAACCCGAAGAAATAACGGTAGACTTCCAAGAAGAACCTTTATCCTGTCCGGGCGAAACAGATGCGGCTTTATTAGCCAATGTCGAAGGTGGGATTACTCCTTATAAGTATAAATGGAGTACAGGACAAACAAATCAATTTACTTTTGGATTAAAGGAAGATGTTTATTTTTTGACCGTTACGGATAATAATGGTTGTGACAAAGAAGTCCAAAAAGCAATTTCTGCCCCGAACCCTTTAGCTATTTCTGTTGCTTACACTCCTCCATCCTGTAGTAATGGCGCAGATGGTACGGCAACCGTATCTTTTCTAGGCGGGACCGCTCCGTATACTTTTATTTGGGATGATACGACCCAACAAACAACTCAAACCGCTATTAATCTTTCCCCTGACACCTACAATGTGACGGTTACAGATGTGAACGGCTGTGAGGCTTTTCAATCGATTTTGGTAGAACCTGCTTCGATTATAACGGTCAATTTTGATAGTAATCCAACAAGCTGTCATAATAGGTCTGATGGTAGTGTTACTGCGAATGCAGTTGGAGGAAGTGGCATACTTACTTTCCAATGGGAAAATGGCAATACGAATGCATTTAATGAAAATTTATTACCAGGAAAATACGCCGTCACCATTCAAGATGAAAATAATTGTCAAACAATAGATACGGCACTTGTAGAAGGACCTCCGCCTTTACAAGTAGATAGTATTACCCAAACACCTCCGCTTTGTCATGATGGAGTGGATGGTCGTTTACAAGCTTTTATTTCGGGTGGAGTCCAGCCGTATAATCTAAATTGGGATAATAATCAATCTACGGCAAATCCTTATTTAGGAATTTCCTCTGGGGACCATGTTTTGAGTTTATCAGATGGAAATGGATGTACTATTTTGCCTGTATCCGTTAATTTAGCAGCAACTCCT
Source organism: uncultured Saprospiraceae bacterium (assembly GCA_938010785.1). GTDB lineage: Bacteria > Bacteroidota > Bacteroidia > Chitinophagales > Saprospiraceae > JAFMDF01. The sequence goes on along the minus strand of CALLVC010000265.1, from coordinate 21,777 downwards.
CCGATTACCTTTCAACTAAATAAAAACGATAATAATTGTTTTGATGGTAGAGAAGGTGCAGCTAGGGTGATTGTTACTGGTGGTGGCACACAACCCTATTCCTATCTATGGAATGATAGGGAGGCTCAAACAGAAAATACTGCTTTAGATTTGATAGCAGGAAACTACACGGTCACCATAACCGACGGGATAGGCTGTACGGCTCAAGGTGCAATAGAAGTCACACAGCCTAACAGCCAAATTTCGACTTCTTTTCTTCAAACAGATACTGCATGTTTCAATCAAAACACTAATCGAGGAGTCCTGACCACTCAAGGTGGGACTGGCAATACTTATCAATATAATTGGAGTTCGGGTAGTTCCCAAAATATAGCTAATAATCTAAACGCAGGAAAGCATATAATCACCATTACAGACGAGAATAATTGTCAAATAATTGATAGTGTTTCAGTAACTGAATTTGATTCGATTACTTTTTCTATCATTGAAGCAAAGCCAACATGTGCGGATGCTACCAATGGTAGAATGGCCCTCTCTCCTATTACAGGTGGGCAAGGAAATGGTATAGCCGATAATTATCAAATTAATTGGAGTACCGCCCCGAATATCAACCAAAGTTTCATAGATAATTTAGCAGGAAATACTACTTATCATGTTACTGTGATGGACCAAATTGGATGTAGTCAAACATTAAGCAGACTGCTAGAAGCACCAGAACCTATAAGTGTAATTTTAGCTAAAACGGATATTAGTTGTTTCGGATTACAAGATGGTCAAATAATTGTACAAGCCACCAATAATGTCAATGATATTGCTAGTGTAGGTTGGAGCGCTAATGCGATTAACACCACTTCGGATAAAGCAATGGATTTGCCTGCTGGAATATATACCTTTACTTTAATCGACGGAAATAACTGTTCCGTGTCCGTTTCAGATACCATTAGGGAACCTAGTGCAATTGTTATAGAGGATATACAATTAAACCCCAATTTGTGTGTAGGAGATATGAAAGGGCGGATTAATATTTCTGCGACGGGGGGAACTGGAACCTTAAATTATAACTGGTCAAATGGCAGTACTGCACCTCAATTAGTTAATGTGGCATCTGGTAATTATTCCTTAGAACTGACCGATGAAAACGATTGTAGTATCACTGAATCCTTTGAGTTAGTAGCTCCAAATCCTTTGGACGGCAGCGCAGAGGCTACAGATGTTTCATGTTTTGGAGATGCGAATGGCACATTGATAATATCTCCTATTGGTGGGAAAGCACCCTTTTCTTATAGCTTGGATGGTAATAATTTCACTGGTTTAAGTAATATAGTTGGGCTGACCGCTGGCACTTATAGGACTTATATAAAAGATGGCAATGATTGTATTTGGGAAAGTGAAAATATCTCTATAGAAACGCCACCTGTGTTTGAAATCAGTATTCTAAGCGACCTAACGACTATTGAACAAGGAGATTCAACCTTATTATCTGCTAGATTTCTGAATAATATAGGAAATGTCCAATATAGTTGGACCGCTAATGCACCAAATACTTTTAATTGCGAAGATTTATGTGATGAAATTGTGATTAAACCCGAAGGCGAAACCAGATATGAATTATACGCAATCGACGGTAATGGTTGTGAGGCTACGGCTAATATCAACATTCAAGTTGCTAAAACTAAAAAAGTATTTGTGCCAACTGGCTTTTCGCCAAATGGAGATGGAGAAAATGACTTTTTATTAATTCATGGAAAAGAAAATTTAACCATTCAATCCTTTACTGTTTTCGACCGTTGGGGAGAAACTGTTTTCCAATCAAATGATTTGAGCGTCAATAATTCCAAAAATACTTGGGATGGAACATTTAAGGGACAAGCCCTCAATACCGGGGTATTTGTTTGGATATTAGAAGTCGTTTTCCCAGATGGTTCTGTAGAAATTTATAAAGGTAGTACCACTTTAATTAGATAATTTTATGAGCTATAAAAACTGGCCCATAAAATGGGGCTTATATCTTTTCTTTTTCTTAGGTATCTTGCAAAGCGCAATGGCACAGGACCCACGGTTTGCCCAATTTTATGCTGCTCCTGACCAATTAAACCCTGCACTTAGTGTCGTGCATGATGGCCAAATGCGCTTTATTATCAACTATAGAGACCAATGGTCTTCTGTCCTCAACGAAGCCCCATTTAGAACTGTAGCTGCTCATTATGATTATCGCATAAACATCAGAAAAAGTGATTATTTAGGTATTGGCTTTAATGCCTTACAAGACCAAGCGGGTGCTTCAAGACTCAAAAGAACGAAAGGGCAAGCCAATCTATCCTTCATGAAATATTTGGGTGGTGGCAAAGAAAAAGATTTCTATCTAGTCGCAGGGGCACAAGCTGGCATCGGACAACATTCCTTAGATTGGAGCGACCTCTGGTTTAGTGGACAATACGACGCTGGCAACGAAGTCATCAATTTTGATTTACCTTCTGGTGAAATAGAAAGTAGAACAGGTGGCGTTTATCCCGATTTTAGTGCAGGCTTATTGTGGTATATTGTTGGCAATGATTATTCCTTTTATGCTGGTGGCGCCATTTATCACTTAAACACCCCAAATATCTCCATTTTTGAAACGGGAGTTGACCGATTACATAGAAGATACGTTGGCCATTTTGGTGGCGAACTTGGCATCACAAAATATTTAAGTCTATTACCCGCTGCTTCTGTCTTTTTTCAAGGTCCTGCAACCGATGTAAATATTGGTACTAACTTTAGATATACCTCTGGAGATGAAGATGATTTAGCTTTAAGGATTGGCGCTTGGGCACATGTCTCTGGCAAAGAAATAGCTGGGGTCGCTTTTGAAGCCATTACTGTTACTAGTATGCTAGAAATGAAAACTTGGACGCTCGGTTTAAGTTATGATATTAATACCTCTCAACTAACGCCTGCCTCTAATGCACGTGGGGCTTTTGAAGTCTCTTTTACTTACATTGTTCCTGCAAAAAATAGAAAGCGGGGGAAGGTGGTTTGCCCTAAGTTTTAGTATCTGCCATGATTCAGGTGCCGCTCCTTATAGCATTAATAGTCTCTAATCTACAAGAAATTGAAAAGAAATTATTGGAAGGCGGGTATAACAAAGGTATTGATACACCTATAGAAAAGTTTAGAAAGCGAGCCTATTATTATGACCAAGCAGGTTTTGAGTGGGAGTTAGTAGAATATCTTTCTGATAGGCCAAGTGAGCAATATCTTTACGAATAAAGCAACTTTTTAAGCCAATAGCTGTGTCGCAAACGAAAAGAAAGTATAGGTGATGATTTTAAATCCTCTACCTATATTTTCTTTTTTAGTTCTAGTAGGGCGAACGAAAAGTCGTTCTTATAATATGTAATTGACTGATAAAAGTTAAAAACCGCTGAAATATTGGTTTGAAGATGCAATCCATAGCCGTGAGGGTAAAAGAAAGAGATACGCTGAAAGTATCGCTTTCTAGGCTCCCCTAGCAGGAGATACTTTCAAAGTATCTCCTGCTTTTCGGTCAATAATCACTTAGCCTGACGGCTATGGATGCAATCTTCAAACATCGGCTATCAATTTTTAAAGGTTTATATATTACAATTTTGACTTTTCGTTCGCCCTATAGTTCTAGGTATTCTTACTGATTATCAGGATTTTGTGGTGGTTGCTGTTTAGGGTTATTTCGCTGATATTTTTGATACATTTTGTAAAGCATCGGTCCAAACATCATTAACATTCTTAATATTCCACGCATGGTTATTATTTTAATTGTTACTGTAAATAGTATTTGTAAGACGAATTTATTCCTAATAAGTCACCACCTAAAATAGCTATCCTCATTCACGTCTCTTAACTTTTAAACTTTGTTCATGCGGGTATTTCAAATCTATTCAACGAATACATTTGTCTTTTTGTCGATTATTTTTTTGATTTTTACTTTGCTTCACTTAATTTAGAGTTATTGGATTTAAATCAAAACACCAAAATCATGGAGACAAAAATTTGTAAATATTGTAAAGAGTCCATTTTAGCTGATGCTTTAAAATGTCCTAAATGTCAATCCTTTCAAAGTAGATGGAATCCTTCCCTTTTGTTTTTAATTCCATTAATTATCTTACCAGCATTACTGATTCCTCTTTTTAATTCGAGCCAAAATAGAACAGTAAAATTTTAAGAGTATCAGGATGAAATTCAAATGACGGTTATCCGTATGGACACGATTGAACGAGAAGACTGTAAAAATTGTGATATATTAAATATCTTAATCGAGTTAGACAATCAAACAGCGTTCTCTTGGGAGTCAGGTGAATTTGATGTTGAATTTAAATCCCTAAACGGAGACTTATTAAACATTGAAAAACAAGGAATTTTTCAGTTTAAATTACATCCTAACTCCAAAGCTAGAGTTTCAATAAAAGTTCCCATTTACAAAGAATATAGTAATTCCGAAGTACACGTTAAATTGAATTATCTTAGACAACAAAATTGGTATTGAGAAATCTTGAAATGGAAAGTCCAAATACAAAAAAAGGGAACAAACCGAAGTTTGCCCCCTAATATCTTTTATCTACCCCCCGATGATAAAAGACACTTCAAAGATAAGGGGATAGTCTTGTTGATTCTATACTAGATGTTAAAATTTGTGACAAGCAGTTTTTTAGAAATTATAGTAAAATCAATTGATATTTTTATAATCAAATTGCTTTAATAGTTGAAAATAAAAAGCTTAAACCTGATGATTTTTCTTAATTTTAAACGCGCAGATATTTAATTTAACTTTTTATGCTTCTTAGTGATTGATTCTCCCTCAAAATTCTTGAAAAAACAAACAATATCATATAAACTAAAGCAGCCAACTACTGAACGTAATTGGCTGCTTTAAACATTATTTCATTAAAAAGATTAGATGTCACAAGTCATCACCCCATGCTTTAAAGCTGCCATTTTATCATCCCATGTAGGAATAAATTCTTGCCCTAAAAAGCCTTTATAGCCCGTATCCGCAATCGCTTTGATAATAGCAGGATAATTTAACTCCTGAGTTGCATCAATTTCATTTCGACCTGGAACGCCAGCAGTATGATAATGACAGATGTAATCTTGATACTTTTTGATAGTTGCAATTACATCCCCTTCCATCACTTGCATGTGATAAATATCATACAATAACTTAAAATTGGGAGACCCAATTTTTTCCACTAATTCTACACCCCAAGGAGTTTTATCGCATTGATAGCCCTTATGGTTAACTTTACTATTCAATAATTCCATCGCAATCATCACATTATGCTTCTCAGCATGTTTGACAATTTTATCTAAGCCAACCGCACAATTTTCTAGTCCTGTCTTATCATCCAAACCATTTCTGTTACCAGAAAAACAAATGATGTTTTTAATCCCCATACTTTCTGCTTTTTCGATTAGCTTAAAATAAGGGTCTAAAACCTTTGCATGGTTCTTAGGATTATTCATTCCATCGGTAAGGCTAATAAAATCAGCCGTCCCCATTCCTACGGTTAATCCTTTCTTAACGATGATTTCCCACTCTTCAGGTTTGGTAATTTCGATGGATTGAATCCCCATATCTTTGGAAGCGTCAATCAGTTCTTCCAATGGCATACCCGAGTAGCACCAACGACAAACAGAGTGATTAATATTTCCTTTTAGGGTGGTGGCTTCGATAACTGGTTGTTTTTCTGTAGGATTATCAGTAGAACAACCTTGATTGGCCAAGGCAATCACTCCTCCTGTTCCTACGGCAAGGTTTTTAATGGCGGTTCTTCGTTTCATTTTAATGCTGTTTTGTTACTTTATGCGCTCGTATTTTTAAGCGTTCTAAAAGTTGAACTTTTATCTAAAATTTGCCCAAGTACCATTTACATCAGAATATGGGATACAACCATCATAATTCCCAGGTACAGGGTCGAATTTTAAAACTTCAGTTGCTCCTAATTCCGACCTAAAAAAGCCTTGATAAATTGATTCTTTTAGACCGCCAAATAAAGTTGGTGTTTTGGAGGCTAACGCTGCTTTCTCTTCTGCTTGAAGGAAAGCAATTTGTTCTTCCTCTGTACAAGACAAAAAGTCCTTTCCTGTTGCCTCTTTACAAGCGGCTGCCATGGCTTTAAAGCCTTCTTGGATAAAAGATTTTTCCTCCGCCCCCATCATTTTCTTGGCTACTCTATCTACATATTGAGGTACTAAAGCATCCAATGCTCCAGGGGTGTCGGTCGTTGGAATCAATAAGTCCGCAATCTTAGAAACCATTTTACCTTCGTCTACGCTAAAGAATTCTGGGGTCCAAACTTCTCCAGCAGCTGGGGCAACACAACTATCAAAAATAGAAGCTATCGCTGAAGCTGAAAGAATGCCCCCCATCATAAAGGCAGTATTTTTTATTGCCGTTCGTCTTTTCATTTTTATATATTTTAAACCGGAAATAGAATATATCACCGATATTTTTGTTTGTTAGTAAAACCGTTATTAGTTTAAAGATTTTGCTTATTCAATTCTTCTACAGCATGATTCGCTGCTCTTGCGGTCAATGCCATGTACGTCAAAGAAGGATTCTGACAACCAGCAGAAGTCATTGCTGCACCATCCGTAACAAATACATTTTTCGCATCCCAAACTTGATTCCATTTGTTTAGAACAGATGTCTTGGGGTCACGTCCCATCCTTGCTGTTCCCATCTCATGAATTCCTGTTCCTGGATAGCTTAGATTATTATAAGTATTGACATCTTTGAATCCAGCAGCTTCTAGAATTTCAGCGGCAGAGGTCATCATATCTTCCCGCATTTTATATTCGTTCTCCTTCCACTCTGCATCAAAGGTGATGGTAGGTTGTCCATCAATATCTAATAAATCTCTATTCAGCGTCATCTTATTTTCGTGATACGGTAAGCACTCCCCAAAGGCAGTCATGCCCATCATCCACGGTCCCGGTTCTTGTACTAGTTCTTTAATAGGTTTTCCTACCGTCATCTCTTTAACAAATCTAGTCCAATCCGTTCTACTTGCGCCTCCTTGATAACCGTAGCCTCGGATAAAATCTTTTTTGGTGCCTGGTTGCCCCGGAAGGTTTCTAAAACGCGGAATATAAATACCGTTTGCTCTTCTTCCTTTATAATAACGGTCATTAAATCCATCATATCGTCCTCGTGCTCCTAACCTAAAATGGTGGTCCATTAAATTATGGCCTAACTCTCCACTTGAACTCCCTAATCCACCTTCCCAAACATCATTTGCGGATTGCATCAAAATTTGTGTCGTTGGAATACAAGAAGCATTTACGAAAACTATTTTTGAATTAAAATCAATCGTTTCTTTTGTTTGACTATCTTTTATTCTTACCCCAGTTGCCTTTTTAGTATCCTTATCATAAAGTACTTCTGTTACAATTGAAAAAGGTCTAATTGTCAAATTTCCTGTGGCTTGCGCTGCCGGTAAAGTTGAAGCATTACTACTAAAATATCCACCATATGGGCAACCACGCATACATAAATTACGGAATTGACATTTGCCTCTTCCTTTATGTGGGGCGGTCAGATTCGCACTCCTACCAATGGTTAAAATTCTATCATTAAACTTTTCAGCTACTCTATCTCTTACATGTTTTTCTACACAATTTAATTCCATCGGAGGTAAAAATTTACCATCAGGCAACTGTGCTAAGCCTTCTTTCTGACCGCTAATTCCAGCCCACTCTTCAGCATAATCATACCATTTTTCCATGTCTTTGTAACGGATAGGCCAATCTACTGCAACGCCTTCTTTTTTATTCGCGGCAAAATCCATTTCACTTAATCTATAACTCTGACGCCCCCAAAGTAAAGAACGACCTCCAACATGATACCCTCTAATCCAATCAAATTGCTTCGTCTCGCTATACGGATGTTCTGTATCTTTTACCCACCAATGCTTCGTTGATTCTCTAATCGTATAACCTGTTCGCATTTGCTTTTCATAATGCTTTGCCTCTTCTGGCCCTACTCTATCTCCATTCGGAAAATCCCAAGGATTCATATTCATGGTAGGATAATCTTTCACGTGCTCGATGTTTCTTCCACGTTCTAAAACGAGGGTTTTTAGACCTTTTTCGGTCAACTCCTTTGCAGCCCAACCTCCACTAATACCAGAACCAACAACAATTGCGTCATAGGTATTTTCAGCAGTGGCTCTTAGATTTAAATTCATTTTTTTTATTTTTAATATAATTTCCACAAAAAAGAATGCCTGACTAAGGAATGGTGAAATAATAACTAACACATTTAGGTACTGATATCTTGCTCCAATGTATCGATAGCTATCGGTATTATTTTTTTGAACAATAACTGGGCTATTCTTAAAAAATGCCTAGCCTTGAACTAAAATCTCTAGTTCCAAATGCACCACTTATTATTTGCTCGTTACTAAGCGTTTTTATTCCAACTGTTAATTTTGGAAAACACCATTTAGTCAGACAAAAAGTGCCAGCGAAAAAATAACTTCTACATTTAATCCTAATTGAAAAAAGCAGAAGTTATTTCTTTCGTTGTTACTTAATGAACTGTTTCATTAAAACAGTGAGATAAAAATTTAAAGTTTTTCGTTTTATTAGACTGGTCCTGTATGAATATAAGTAATTATCTTTCTGATGTTAAATTTGGTTTGAATGTAAAAATATGTAGGGTAATAAATTTCAATAGTATAATTTACAAAAATGGCTTTTTAAGATTTAAACTTACTAGAGCTCAAATTAAAGTAAAATTATTGGTAAGCAAAAATATTTTTTGTAAAATTTAATTTCTCAAACGTTAAAAATTTAAATACAAAAATTAAGATTTAAAATTAAAAACGAAAATCTAACAAAAACCTTAAAAAAGGTGGTACTTTTATACTGGTTTTCAGGACTTTCTGTGTAAAGTTTACTTATTTTTTTGTAAAATTTTGTTTATTTTATAAAAACATTGTATATATTGACCAAATAAATAAAAAGGCATTAGGTTTAAATATTTTTTTGAAATTTAGAAAAATCATTTTCGCCACTGCTGATGGGCTGTTTAAAATAATATTAATCGTCCATAATAGTTATTCTTCAAAATTAGAAACCATTAATTTTTTCTTAATTGGAAAAATGAAACTTATAACTAAAAGTAGTTGTTTTCATTCGATGGTTTTTAAAATTATTCATTAAAATTGTTTTTATATGGCGAAGTCGAAGCATTACAAAATGGGTGTAGGCATTTATTACTTTAACATTAAATCAGGAATTCAAAATATTGTAATTTCTAGAAGAGCAAAGGAAGATGCGGTTAATACCTATTTAATGTATAAAAAAGTTGGAAAAGATGCAGAATGGTTAGGTTGTTGGAATGGTAAGAAGTTTGATGAAAATACTGCACCGAGTTTAAAGGATATTGCTTAAAAATAATTGATTTTTGATACTCGAAAATCTTTATCCTAATAATAGAAAAAGGGCCTCAAACAATTGTTTGGGGCCCTTTTTCTATAACTTGTATTATAATATTTTTTTATTGTGCCTCTACCTCTTCTATTCCTTTTTCTTCTTCTTCTTCTTTGATTACGGGTGGATAGCCGATTGCATTTAATTGATTGACCATTTCATTTCTGATAGGTTCATACAAAGGCTTTTCTTTCTCAGGCATTGGTTCTGGATTGGGCAATTTTAATCGTCTATGATTAACTTGGCGTCCATTTTTCCAAAATCTAAAACAAACATGCGGCCCCGTAGCTAAGCCAGTAGAACCAACATAGCCTATGGTCTGTCCTTGCTTTACTTGCACTCCTTTAGTGACCCCTTTAGCAAATTTACTCATGTGTAAATACTGCGTAGCGTAGGTCTTATCATGTTTAATTTTTATATAATTTCCATTTCCTTTGCCATAGCCTCTTTTAGTGACTACTCCATTGGCTACTGCTATAATTGGGGTACCTCTTGCCGCCGCGTAATCTGTTCCTAAATGTGGTCGGCGTCTTTTTAAGACTGGGTGAAATCTTCTCAAATTAAAACTTGAAGAAATTCGATAAGAATATTTTATTGGTGATTTCAGAAACGGACTTTTCATCGGCCTACCCGCTTCATCGTAATATCCTTTTATTTTTCCGTTTTCGTAATATATACCATAGTATTCATTATCATAATTTTTAAAATAGGCGCCAAGCACCTTTCCTATTCCAGCATATTTTCCATCAATAGTATTTTCTTCGTAAATCAATTTAAACTTATCCCCATTTTGAATATGGTAAAAATCTAAAGACCATTGTAAAACCCCCTCCATCTTGTCAATTAAATCAGTTGGAAAGCCATAAGATTGCATGGTTAACCATAGAGAAGATTCAATACTTCCCGCAGCCTCTTTGACGGTTGTAGAAATTGGATGATACATCACTTTTGCATCCAAACTATCCTTAACATCATAAATCACATAAGAATAAACATTGGGTTCATATATGAAATAATCTGCCCCTTCTGCTGTATCTCTACTGAGGATAATATATTCTTTATTAGCTCTTAATTTAGTAACAGCAAAAGTATCTTTTACATTACGAGCCAATTGGTCAATTTTCTGATAGTCTACCTTATGTGGTAGTAATAATTCTGCCAAAAACTCTCCTTCTCTAATCGTATCTTTTACCACATGGAAAGTATCTAAGGCAAACCCATATTTTAAATCAGGTACTGCTATAGGAAAGGAACTTGAATGATTCTTTTTTAGACCATTCACTAGAGAAGCGGTAGATGTTTTTTGAGTATTGGAATTTGAACAACTGTATAATAACCCAATTGTAACTAAGGCTACCAAAAGAAATAGCGATAATTGGAAAGATTTTTTTCGCGTAAATAAAGTAATTTTAAATTGCAAATTTGTGTGTAATTAAAACAATAATATGGTTGTATAAAATGCAAATATAAGTCTTGCTGAAGTAAGTTCAAAAATTGCGCCTTAAAATTCAGACAGCGGTATACGAAAAAAGCCGGCCTATTGTAAATATTAGACCGACTTAATTATAAATAATGAAGTCAATTATATGCTAAGGAACGGTGAAAAAATAAATTGTAAGTTTATTTTTTCACCGTTCCTTAGTACTAGATTGTATTCTAAATCATATAGAGCTGGGGTTGTGTAGAAAGTCAAAATACGTCAAATATCCGAATATTTTACATATTTAAAATATTCAAAATCAACGATAAACATTTTATTAAAATAATAATTTGTTGATAAAATCGACTTTTCACACAACCCCTGCCCTTCTCCTACGAATTTTATTCGTAAATCTCTAAGTTCTCATTAAAAGTCGCCCAGGAAAACCAATAACCGATATAGTTTAAAACCTCTGGTAATTTAGTTCCTTTTCTTGGCCCTTCTACAGCCTCACCAAAAACATCCCATCTATTGCCTTCATTATCTTCCATGACAATTGGTAAGGCACCTTGAATTGGTTGAAAATCAAGTGTGGTTCCATCTGGTAAGCTGTTTTCAAATGCTACTATAAAATTCTTAGATTGACTCCCAACAACCACTAAATCTTTTCCTTGAAATTGATTTTGAATAGTATTAATTTCATTCACAGCAAAAGAACTAAACCTATAGGTAATCGCTTCCTCATTGACCACTACACCCAAGACCCTTTCTTTGTTTGGCACTCTGCTATCTGTGTTACTCACTGGGAATATTAAACTTGAATTATTAGTGATATAATCCCCATAAGGATACCTTTCATAATTACGATTAAAGCCTGTATTGGTGTTCAATACTTGTGCATTAGGATAGGCTTCTCTCAAGGTGTTAAAATTCATTTCAATAACTTGAAAAGTATTTATTTCCGTTCCTACTAGCTCCCCTTTCACACATTTGTGACTCATTTGAGACCAATAAGAATCCGTTGCTCTATCAAAAGGTATCAAATTAGAATTATACAACAAACCTGAAACACCAAAAGTTGTTTTGTTACCATTCAAAGTCCCATCCCAACCAATTGCAGTTCCAGTCAATGGACAATAAGTCAAACTTAACCTGTCTCCAGAAGCAAGGTCATCATTTACAATTTCATGCCAATCCAAGATAGGATGAGGATATGCTTTTACTGATTCTCCCATTTTGACGGCAATCACCAAATCATCCGTATCCAAAAAATCTATTTGTGCAATACTACTAAAATTGGGATTAGAAATTGCAGGAATTCCGTCTTTACCCGGGCCTCCATCTCTCACCTCATTTTCAGGTATTAACCAATCACCCGAACCTGCATTTCCACCGATTGTAGGTGATTCGTCTTTGGAACAAGCCAGTGTTAATAAAAGGATAAAAAACAATCCAGTTTTCAATAAATTATTCATCATTTTATAAATTTTAAAAATTGATTAATTCTTTTTTTTGGGTATATAATCTATAAAATACACCTGTTGTAAATCTCATAGTTGGCGTTACCTGGGTTCCGGTAATCGAAGCAAATAGAGGAAGTGAAACGCCTAAGTTTATCGATAAATCGGGGGTTGCCCAATAGGCAAAAGATGGATTAACGAATACCCAATTTCCACCTGTGCTCGGTAAATTTTCCCCATCAATAATATCTGGTGTTTGATGTCTGAATTGAAATAAAACGGAAGGGTCAACTATGGAATTGCCAATTAAAATACGGTCACTCAAACCCATTGACAACTGAAATTCATTACCAAATTGATAAGTTTGCACCCCAAAATATGCTTTATTTTTTCCTTTCAGTCCATAGGTCGAAGTCGCCAAAAAACTCATACTTGGTCGCTTCTTGAGAATGGAAGAAAATTGAGCAAAAACGACTGCATCCCAAGCGCCACTTCCCGGTTGTAAATCGGCATTGAAAGTTAAGCCAGTATCACTTTTTTTATCAGAAGCCCCAAGGGGAATTTTTGGCCCAACTCCAACTTGTAGAAGCGTACCATTATCTTCAGATGCCCAAACTTTATATTTAAAAAGTAAAACTGCATCGCCAATTCCACTCGTACTCGAAAAATTGGTATTCCCAAATTGATTAATTACTCGTTCCTGTCTAACAAAAGAGAAAAAACCGTCTATCGAAAATCTATCACTCCAACTATACCCTATTTCAAAAATAGTGGAATGAGTTCGTCGGCTTCTAGCATCATCTTCTAAGGTTTGACGACCTGTTTTAAGCGTCTCTAAAATATTTAAATCATAGGTTAAGGCAAGTTGTAGCGTTCCTTTCTCTCCTGCTGGTAAGCCTAAGTTACTAGACAATGGGACTCCCCCAGAACAACAAGTCTGGCCATAAACCACAGGTCCTATACTGAGAAAAATGGCTATAATTAATAAAATCCTTTTCATTAAATTCAAGTTGTAATGGAGTAGGTGAACAAACACAATAATAACAAACCAATCCTTTTTCTGCCTCCTAACTGTCCGTTATTTGACCTAACTTTACCTAGAAATAATAATAATAGTTTTGGTAAGGACAGTTAGTTGTTCCGATTTTGGCAGAATCATAACAGATAATTGCAAAAATTAAAAAAACCTTAGTTTTTTATAATCATAGGTATTAGGGATGAGGAACGGGGGTAGGGACGGGTATGTTCGTTAATGGACGAAAAAAAACTATATTTTTGAATTTGATTTAATATCTTAGAACTATGGAAGAATTATTATATACTGCACAACCCACTAAAAGCTATACTACCTTAATCGCCTTAATCGTAATTTTAATAGGTTTAGTTGTTTTTGTATTTTTAGTAGAAACGAAAAAGATAAAAGGTATAACAGGGACCTACCGACAAATAGCCACCTTGTTAGGAGGGTTGTTAGCCTTGATAATTTTTGCCACTACTCTTTTCACGGCATGGAATTTACACACTATACAACCTGTAAAATTGTATGGAACTTATATGGAATCATTCCATGGAAAAACGCCTTATAAACAAATCCAAAGAGCAGGAATTTATAATGACAAACAGCAATCTTTCATCAATGCACAGGTCACCATACGAGAGGATAATTTATTGGCGGTCGAAACGAGAGATAAAAAAGTGATGCTTTTTGCAGAAGAGAATTATGATTTGAAAGAATTAGTACGTCGAATTCAACAACAAATGGAGCATAAATAGTCAAAAAAAAATCCCGAGCAAAAATATTGCTCGGGAGTTTGAAAACAAAGTTTGGTTGGTTACAAAAGTAACCTTTATTTTATTGTTACTTCTTTTTTCAAAATATCTGTGTAGGAATGTAATTCTACGGTATAACTACCATTAATCAATTTACTACAATCCAATTCATATATAGTATTTACTGGTAAATCTGCTACATTATCTGCAATTACCTCGTTCCCATTTTTAGCTACCACCTTTACTTTAGTCAAATTTAAGCTAATCGTTTCAAAGTCGATATAATAGATTTCATTCTCTGCGTCATAAAAAAAAGACCATTCTTCCTCTACAATTCCTTTAGGACTAATATCGTTGGAAGCTAATAAGCCAGATGGACTAGATTGAGCTACTGCAAAAATAGAGAAAGTGAGGAAAAAACAGGTAATAATAGCAGGCTTAAAAAGTGTTAATTTGTTCATAATAGTAATAAAGTTCATGGATAATGTGAGTTTTGGAATAAAATTTTGGATATAATTTGTGTAAATTCTACGCTTAACTTTGAAAGCGACTCCTTATAAACTCCTTTAATTATTTTTTATTTCATTTTTCAGGAACTTTTTTTTGCGAATAGGACTTTTGTCACTTTTTTGACAGGAAGGGATATTTGATTTGGAGAAACAATAAATTTGAAAATGTTTTTTTTTGACACGGAAAGACACGGTTTGAGGTTATGATTTTTTATGTTTTCTTATTTTTCGTGTACAAAGTGCAGCGTATAAAAAATTTCTTTATGTTCTACTCGGCGACTCTCCCGTCCGTATCACGGTTCTTTTACTTGGGGTTGTGTAGAAAGTATTTTGACGCTGAAGGACGCTGACTTTTTACACAACCCCATCCTACGGAATCATTCATTCATGTCGCCTCGCAAACGAGATTTAAAGGGTGCAAAAGTTGATTATTCCCCTAAATAACCCTCTATCACTTCTCGAATCGTATTATAAAGTGGTTTCTTTTTCAAAAAAGCATCGGCCGGCATCCATTCACATAATTCTATATCCTCTTCGATTTCTGGCTTTAAGTCCATTTCTTTTGTGGTCATTTTATACCAGTAGGTTCGCTTAATGATTCTTTTACCTTTTCGACTTTTGTAGGTATGATTTGTTTCTAATAAAAAATCACCTAATTCGACCACCTCTAATCCTGTTTCTTCTTGTACCTCTCTTATTGCTGCCGCTTCTTTTGTTTCGCCTTTATCAATCTTTCCTTTTGGTAAATCCCATGAACCTCTTCGATACATCGTAAGAATCTCGCCTTGCTCATTTGCCACTACTCCACCACCAGCTTCTAGTATTTTGAATAAGCTTTCGAAGTCAGCATGTAATTTTTCTACGTCTTTATGATAAACAATAATTGAAGACAAGCGCTTTGTTTTTTCCAACATATCAATCGGACTCATCAAAGAACGAGCCTTTCCATTATACCGAATTAGCAGATTTTTGGTCAAATCCAAAGAATCTGTAGGTAATTGGTCATTTTGCATAAGGATTAATGGGGTCTCATTAACGTATATTTTGTACATTTGCCAAAATTTTTTGAATAGCGAAAATTAAAAGGTATATAAGTCCTTTTGGAGAAACGAATTAAACAACTGAATCACAAATAGTTAACAGCTATTTTTAAGAAATCGGTGATGCAATTTTTTAAAATCTTTTACTAGTGGTTAGTCAACGTTGAAATGACGAGTGTAAGTTTGAATGAGTTTTGGACAAGACCAAGGCAAAAAACGCAGACATAGCCGTAGCTCTGGCGAGCCTGCCTGCCGGCAGACGCAGGTATTTTTAACGATGGACATGTTCAAAAATCGCCAAAATTACCCGTCAATTTTATCTTGACTAACTACTAGGTACATTTTCATAAAAAATTGCTTTTTTGTCCTTTCCAGCAGACACGACCTTCAAAAAAAAATTGTTAAATGAATATAGCTGCTGAAGTCGCCAAAAGATTATTGCAAATAAAAGCAATTAAACTAAGTCCACAAACCCCATTTACTTGGGCCTCTGGCATCCTATCTCCCATTTACTGCGACAATCGAATTATCCTATCCCATCCAGAAGCAAGAACATTTGTCAAAAATGCTTTTGCAGAATGTGCTCAGAAATTTCCAAAATTCGATAAAATAGCGGGTGTTGCTACAGCTGGAATACCTCATGGTGCGTTATTAGCTGATGCAATGAATATGCCTTTTATCTATGTCCGAGATAAAGCCAAAGCACATGGGCGGCAAAATCAAATAGAAGGCGCATTGAATAAAGGAGAAAAAGTACTAGTCATTGAAGACCTTATATCAACTGGAGGCAGTTCCTTGAGAGCTATTGATGCTTTAGTCAATGCTGGTGCAGAGGTAGTCGGTATCTCAGCTATCTTCACTTATGGTTTTGATAAGGCTAAAATTGCCTTTGAAAATGCAGGATATCAACTAGAAACTCTTTCTAATTACGATATTTTAATAAATGAGGCCTTAAAAACAAACTTTATTGAAGCTTCTGACGTACAATTGCTGAAAAAATGGAGACAAAAAATTAACTCAAAGGGTTGATTATCAATTCTCTTGTCTCAATTTAATCCAATACACTTCCTATTACCTATCCAATACAATTAGCTAAAAAAAATAGAAGGTATCTAAAATATACCAAATACTAAAAAAACAAACCAATCACATAAATATTTTTATAATATAAAGTACCTTTGCGTTTTTTATAATTTCGATAACAATAACAACTGACATTTACACTAAAACTTAGGCTCGTATATTTTTTTACCCCAAAGTTTTATTAATAAAAAAACTGATTACAAAACCACTATTTGATGAAAATCATTACCGCAAAATCAGAAAAGTTTCTTAAGAAATATTTGAATAATGCTTCTCCAACTGGATTTGAAGCGCCGGGGCAAAAGCTTTGGATAGACTATATCAAGCCTTTTATTGATGAATGGCATCTGGATAATTACGGAACAGCTTATGCGGTAATCAATCCTGATAAAAAATTCACCGTAGTTATTGAAGGACATGCAGATGAAATTTCTTGGTTTGTACACCACATTTCTGATGATGGCTTTATTAGCGTTATGAGAAATGGAGGGTCTGACCAAATGATTGCACCCTCCAAAAGGGTAAATATTCATACCAAAAACGGTTATGTTAAAGGTGTTTTTGGTTGGCCTGCTATCCACACTCGAAAAGGTAAAGATGCCAATTTAGCCCCTACAGTTGAAAATATTTTTATTGACGTAGGCGCAGAAGATAAAGAAGAAGTGGAGAAAATGGGTATTCATGTAGGATGTGTAATTACTTACGAAGACGAAATGACCATTTTAAATAAAAAATACTATTGCGGTAAAGCTTTAGATAATAAAATGGGTGGATTTTGTATTGCGGAAGTGGCAAGATTGATTAAGGAAAATAACGTTGATTTACCATTTAGATTATGCATAGTCAATTCTGTACAAGAAGAAATTGGTCTAAGGGGTGCTCAGATGATTGCAGATACGATAAAACCTAACGTAGCTATCGTTACAGATGTGACTCATGATACACACACACCTTTGGTCAGTGTAAAAAAACATGGGGATGTAAAAGCTGGTGAGGGTCCTTCTGTGACCTATGCCCCAGCAGTTCATAATAAGCTACTGAGTTTAATTATTGATACTGCGGAAAAGCACAAGATTGATATTCAAAGAGAAGTTGCATCAAGAAGTACTGGTACGGATACTGATGCTTTTGCTTACTCAAATGGTGGGGTACCTTCTGCTTTAATTTCTTTGCCTTTACGGTATATGCATACGACTGTTGAAATGGCACACAAGAAAGACGTAGAAGGAGTCATTAAGTTGATTTATGAGACTTTATTGAACATAGAGAATAATCATAATTTTAAGTACTTTTAGATAAATATGGCTCTGCCAAAAATAAAAAAGGGACTTCACGATAAGTGAAATCCCTTTTTTATTTAGAGTATGTCTAAAGGCTTATTTTGCACTAAAACTTAGGGCACAAAATCTCTTCATTTTCAAAATTCCCTAAATAGGCTATAGATAATTCAAAAGAACTTCTTCGAGGCCCCGGTATGGCTAAATCATCTAAGTTTAAATCATAACTAAAGCCAAACAATAAATTGTCAAATTCTATTCCCAACATAGCAACAACTGCATCCAATCCAAAAGTATTATCAGCATTTTTTACTGGTCTAGCCCACCCACCTACATGCAAAGCAAAGGGTGTATAATCTCCTAATGCAATCCGTACATTGGAACCAGCATTAATTTCAATATGTGGTCCTTGAATTTGGATTAATGCTCTTGGGATAATAAACAATTGATTCCCCGCTGGAAATCTTGCAGCCAATAAACCTGTATATTTTCTAAATAACTTATTATCCTCAGGAATGGAAATACTTACATCTGGATTAGCCGCTAAAAAAGAAACATTGGGTTCTAATAGATGATGTACGGCTCCCCCTAGATAAAAAGTGGTTCTATGACTCGGAGAAAAAGTATAATTCAACCCTAAGGCAACATCAAAAAAGGCAAAATTATTTTCTGGTAATATTTCGCCTGTAGGTAAAGTAAAGCCACTTGTCCCGTTATATTGGTCTTCAAAGGTCAAGTTTTCATAATTGACACTTCTTTGATTTACTGCCATCTGACCACCTAAGGTAAGATAATGTACGCCAGAATCATCTAATGCTTTATGGTAAGCACCTGATAAAGCCATTTGGGTGGTTCGAAACCCAGAATCATCCACTTTGTCATTAAAGAAAGATAAACCTACTCCAACTGCATCGCTCACTCCTCTATTATGGTCGGTATCAAACCTTACATCTACTCCTCCCGCAAATGTTACGTAGGGTGTTTCCAAGGTTTGTCTCCACTGGTCTCTCCGAACAATCCCCATTCGGTATCGGCCTCGAAATGCTCCAGCTAAGGCTGGATTGGTCAAGGTAGGCACAGCAAAGTATTGAGTAAAATGTTTATCCTGAGCAGTTAAATCTGAACAGAAAAAAATGGTCGCAAAAAATGTAAGCAAAAAGATTTTTCTCATCTTTATAATCAAGTCTATATGTAAATTAATTCCAAAGGATACAAAAAGGATATTTTAGTCTCCACCTAATTCTACTTATAAAATAGAAAGTTATTTTTCTCGTTATTAAATCACAATATTATTAGATTTTCAAACGGAATATGTAGATATTTAGTATTTTTCGTCCAAAAGGAAATAAAGTTTGTTTGCTAATAGGCACTTTTTTATTTTTTTTGGTAACTTGTCGTACTTAAAAACAACATTTTTGTTGCTGATAGCCCCTTGACTTTTCAATAAGTTGAACCTTATAAAAGCCATTCCTACCATCAAACAAAAATATACCAGCATACTGAAACTATTATCATGATTTTTAGCATTTGTTCTCTTAGTGTTGTGCCTGTCAGAGCAGGTCGAAAGTACAAAAGCGAGATGGTTACCCAACTCCTTTTTGGCGAGGTCGTGGAATGCTGGGAAAAAAATGGGGAATGGACAAAAATCCGTTGTGTTTGGGATAATCAAATTGGATGGGTACCGACCAACCAATTGAACCCTATTACTGAGGAAGAAGCAAATCGTTACCAATCAAATTTTGCTTGCTGTATGGAATTGGCTCAACCTGCAATTGCATCCGACCACTTTTTACCCTTAACAATGGGAGCCTCTCTACCCTGCTTCGATGGAATGCGTTTTGAAATCGCTGGAACTAGTTATTCGTTCAGTGGTCAGGTTATTACTCCTCAAAATATTCAAACATCAATAGATTTATTAATCAAACTAGCTCGCAAGTATTTATATGCGCCTGAATTGGAAGGTGGTCGTTCTCCTTTTGGAATTGATAGCACTGGCTTAATTCAGATTCTCTTTAAAATGATTGGAGTGGCTATGCCTAGAGATGCTTATTTACAAGCAAGAAAAGGAGATAATATCGATTTTTATGAACAAGCTGCTATTGGAGATTTAGTTTTTTTCCAAGATAAAAATGGACATATCAATCATGTGGGCATTATCTGTGATAAAGACCGCATACTTCACACTTTTGGAAAAGTAAGAATTGATAAGATTGACCACTTTGGTATTTTTAATGTGGAAACTAAAAAATATACCCACAAACTTAGAGTGATTAAAAGAGTTTTACAAGCCAATATTGCTAACTCGAAAAATGTTCCTAAAACCGAAGAAGCAGAAATTACAAATCAAATAGAAATGTTTAAGTAGTGGTTAGTGGTTAGTTTGCTTCGACGGGTAATTTAAATCTTTGAACGTTTACTTCCTTTGGAATCTCTTTTCCTTCTGTTAAAAACAAGGTCATTTCGTTTGCCCAATAGGGTGCTATTGATGTTCCCTTCGTGCCTAAGCCATTAAAAAATGCAATATTTGAATTGGTAGGATGTAAACCTATTGCAGGTCTACGGTCTTTTAAAACAGGTCTGACAGCGGCTAAATGGTCTACCACTTCATACTTGACTTTTAAAATTTGCTTTAATTCTTTTTCTAAATAATTTCTGCCGATTTCAGTAGGTTCATTGGATAAATCATCCCATTCATAATTGGAGCCAAACCAGAATAAATCATCCTCAAGTGGGACTATAAAAAAGTGTTTTTTGATGATATCCGGTGTTTGTAAATTTGGAATACGAATGATTAATGCTTCTCCTTTTGCAGATTCATAAGGAAGATGGGCAAACCATGGATTTTTAAAAGCAGCAAATCCTTCACAAAAAATGACTTTCCGAGCGGTGATTTCTTTATATCTCACCTGATTCCTTTCTACGATAAGTTGTTCATAATCAAATAATTCCGATAGTAGAACTCCTTTTTTTTGAAAGTGGCTCTGAAAATTTTTAACCACTTTTCCTAAATCAACTTTGGCCCCTACCACCGTTCCAAAACCCGATTCATCATTAATAAATTGATGTAGAAAGTCTGCATTTTTTTCTTCTTTTAAGTATTTATCATAGCCCTCCCAAGTGGTTTTTGTTAACCAATTATTCCCTTCTGCATTACTCATGAAAAAACGAATAATATCCATATCCTTCCAAACCTGAATATCCAATTGGGCTTCAATTTCTTGATAAGTAGATTTCGCAAATGGCAAGAAGGTATCTATCATCCAACTTTTAACAAATCTCCTACCTGTAATTGGATTTATTATTCCGGCAGCAATTTTAGAAGCGGAGGTTTGATGATGATTATCTATAATTAGGTAAGGCTGATTGGCTTTTTCTAAATGCCATGCTAGCAAAGAACCTGCTATCCCCTGTCCTACAATTAAATAAGGTAACTCAACTTGAGTAAGTTTAGTAGTAGAAGCAGGCATTTAAATAAATTAGGAACCATGAAAAAATAATTTTATCGAATTTGTTTTTGTCTTAAATTTAAAACAGCTTTACTTGAAGGAAATTTAAGGTAAAAATAAAACCCTATTTAGAGTATGTCTAAAGTTTCAACGTGCTAAAAATCAATCATTTACCATATTTTAGAGCGTCAGATAAAAAAGTAATAAATATCCGTGTTCCTTCACTAATCCGTGGTATTGATTACTACCACGGATTAGTGAAGGAACACAGATATTAGTTGATATTAAATTACAATAATATTTTTTGTAATATCAATTT
>CALLVC010000264.1 GCA_938010785.1 uncultured Saprospiraceae bacterium | reverse complement strand
ATCAATTTATTAGACGGTTGGGTGGCACAGGATGAAAAAACGAATCAATAGTTGTAAGTAGTGAGTTGGTGAGTTATATGTCAATACTAGATTTATCACTTACCATTCACAACTTACCACTAGATAAAGATATTTTTTAACCACGGTGATTTCTTTGAAGCAGGCAGGTTGCCTGCTTTTTTTATTCACATGATGACAGGATTTTTTGGGGACTTGCTCTAGGTCGTACTTTTTAAACTTGTTCTAGGTTGGATGCCTTATAGGACATGTTATTAGTCAGAAAATTTCGAACTATTGGTATTTTAAAAATTGGATTGAAAAGTATAGAAAAAATGAAACTTATTCCCTATTATTTTTCCGCCTTTCCGCCTTTCCGCCTTTCCGCCTTTCCGCCTTTCCGCCTAATTATAATGCTCCAACAACAAATCAGACAATTTTTTCTCCGACAATCGTCGAATCAATTTCCCATCTTTTGCAAAGGAAATACTGCCCGTTTCTTCTGAGACAACAAAAGTACTCATACTGGTTTCTTCTGTTACGCCAATTGCTGCTCGATGCCGCAAACCTGAACTTCTAGGCAATTTAGTACTTTTAGAAACGGGTAAAATACAACCAGCCGCTTGTATTTTATCTTCAGAAATTAATACAGCACCGTCGTGTAAAGGGCTGTGTTTTTGGAACAGACTCAATAATAATTGTTGACTTACTTCCGCCCCCATTATTGTACCTGAATGGGCGTAAGTTTCTACATTTAATCTATCTGCCAATACGATAAGTGCGCCCAATTTCTTTTTACTCATCTTTAAAAGTGCCCCTTTGATTGCCTCTATATGAATTTGTTTTTGTTCTCTATTATGTTGGTCTTTAGCTAATATTTTTGTCCAAAATCCTGATTGTCCTTTTAAAGTAGTGTTACCGAGCAATAATAAGAATCGCCGAACTTCTGGCTGAAAAATAATGATGATAATGATGATACCAACCTCTTTTAATTGGGTCAGAATGGTATTCAACATATCCATTTTCAAAGCTCCCACCAACCAAGAAGTCATGTACAATAAGATTACGCCCAATAGGATATTAAACGCTACACTCCCACTCAGCAACTTGTAGATGCGGAAGATAAGGTAACCGACAATAAACACGTCGAGAAAATCCCATATCGTTATTGGTAAAAATCCTATATCAAACATTCACTTAAATGGTGAATGGTAAATGGTAAATGGTAAATGGCATAATTCACCATTCATCATTTATCATTTACCATTTATTTCTTCGCTTTTTTGAAGCAGTTTAATAAAGCAGTAATATCCGATGCTTCGTTATATACATTCGGAGAAACCCGCATCGCTGTTCCTCTAAAAGAAACATAAACATTGGCTTTTGCAAGTTCCTCCTTTAATTTAGTCCCGTCAAATTTATCATTTAATCGAATCCCAAATAAATGGTGACCTCGCCAATTATCGTCCTCAATATACAAACCCATATCTCTCCATTCTGCTACTGCATCTTTTGTGAGCATACTGCAATATTGTTGAATATTTGCCACTCCCCACTCTTTTAATTGACGAATCGCTTCGATTAATAGAGGAGAGAGGATAAAATTACTTTGCTCTCCTACTGAATACCGGTTCGCCTTTGGTCGGTATAATGGTTGATAATTAACCAAATTAGTAAAATCATCGCTATTTAATCGGTTTATCCAATTCTTTTCTATGGGTTCGCCATTATCAAACGCTTCTCCATAATACCCTAAGGCCATAGAATAAGGGCCCATCATCCATTTATAACTGCCTGTGATTAAAGCATCTGGTTGTATTTCCTTAACAGAAAACGGTAACGCGCCGATAGATTGAGTACCATCTATTACCATTAATGCTCCATGCTGTTTCGTTTTGGCTCGGATGGTTTTTAAGTCAAATAAAGTTCCATCTGCCCAATGTACGTGTCCTAAGGCAACCATTTTTGTTTGGTCATCAATTGCTGAAAGAATGGCCTCATTCCAATTCTGTCCTCGATGCGCTTGCGTCGGAGGTTTAACGATTTCTAATATCCCTCCACTTTTTTTAACTTCCTCCATCCAAGGATACATATTGCTTGGAAATTGTTCTCCGACTACTATAATTTTTTCTCCTTTTTTTAGGTTTAAATTATTAGCTACATTTGCTAAACCATAGGAAGCGGAGGGAATTATTGCAATGCGGTCAGGGTCATTGGCTGCTATTAAATCCGAGAAAGCTTCCTTAATCTGTTGCGGTAAACTAAAAAAATCAGCAATACTATAAGAATTTGGGTCACATTGACGATTCACAGCAGCAAGTCCAATCGCGGTGGCTTTTTTTGTTTGGGGACCTCTTCTCGCACAGTTTAAATAAATTTGATTGGCGGGAAGATTGAATAAATGTTTTTGACACTTCATAATTTAGTAGTATTCCTTAATAGTACTGATTGGAGCTATTCTAGTTACCAGTTATTCTATGAATATTTTTTATAGATTAACATTGATAAAAATTTAACAGGTTGCCTATCTCTATACTAATGAACAATAATAAATATTAGAGTATGTCTAAAGTTTCAACGTGCTAAAAATCAATCATTTACCATATTTGTTGAAAAATGGATTGTGTGATTGAGATTTGACGTCAAAACAATCACACAATCTTACAATCACTACAATTTTAGCGAAAAACAAGTAAATATTTCCTATTTTTCAAATTAAACAAATAAGATTTTTAGACATGCTCTTAATATATATTTTATTTAAAACTAAAATTTTATTTTTAGCACAAGCCTCAGCATCTAGGAACACGATAGAACTGGTGGCGGGGGCTCGTCAAAAAACTGTTTGAGGGACGAGTTTTTTTTGACTTGATTTTTTGTTTCTTTTTTATCTAAGAAAAAAGAAAAAGGCATCTAGTCAACTTAAAAACTAAAATTTTATTTAAAATATTGATTTACATAAATTTATATATTCTAATAATCTATTACCCAGTAAAATAGCCTATCTCTTCAGTCATTATAAAATCAAATATCTTACTTTTGCGTCGGCAATTTATAAAAAATTAGGTAAATGAAAGTCATACTTGTAGAAGACGAAAAACATGCTAGGGATAATTTGGAGCATCTATTGCTACAGATTGCTCCAAACATTGAAATTTTAGCCAAATTGGAATCTGTTAAAAGGACAGTAGAATGGTTGCAAAATAACCAAGCAGATTTGATTTTTTTAGATATCCACTTAGCAGATGATTTGAGCTTTAAAATCTTTGAACAAATAAAAGTTACAACGCCGGTCATCTTTACCACGGCTTATGATAAATATGCTTTAAAGGCATTTAAAGTGAATAGCATCGACTATTTGCTCAAGCCAATTGATGAGGAAGAACTTGCCGCTAGTCTTGAGAAATTTAAGACTACACAAGCGGCAGCAGCGATTGATTATACGCAATTACAGTCGCTCATAAATAATCCTAAAAAGAATTACCAACAACGATTTTTGGTGACTCGGAGGGATAAAATTAAAAGCTTGACGGTTGACCAAATTGCCTTTTTTGAAGGAGAAGACCGCTACGTTTATTTAATTAATAAAGAAGGAAATCGTTTTATTGTTGATTATAAACTAAGTGATTTAGAAGATATTTTAGATCCCGAAATTTTCTTTAGACTCAACAGGAGTTTCATCGCTCATTTTGAAGCTATTGAATCTATTTCAAGTATTTCTAAAAGTCGATTAAAAGTTGACTTAAAACCAAAAGCTAAACGAGATATTGTTGTTAGCTCTGCCAATACAAAACATTTTAAAGCTTGGCTTAATAAATAAGTCATCAGTCATTGGTCAATTGTCAGGAGTATTTGCCTCCCCTATTGACCAATGACTGATGACCAATGACTAAATTCATGACTGATTATTTACCATTATTTCCCTTAGAACTTGTCGTTTTTCCCGGTGAAAAATTGAATCTTCACATCTTTGAACCTCGGTACAAACAACTGATTAGGGAAGTGGAACACAATAAAACGACCTTTGGTATTCCTGCTTTTATTAATAAAGTCATCCAACCTATTGGAACGGAATTGCGCTTATTGTCCATCGAAAAAAAGTATGATAATGGGGAGTTAGACATCAAAACATTGGGTGTTGGCGTTTTCAAAACGGAGGAATTTTATTCCACTACGCCCAATAAATTATATCCCGGAGCAGATATAAAAAGATTGACCCTTCAGGATGATTCCGATTTGATTTTAAATGAAAAGATTCTAACGCAAGTTGAAAAATTATTCCAATTATTAAAAATTGATAAAAAAACACCAAAAAGTCCTTCCCGATTTAGAATTTTTGACATCGCCCATTATATCGGCTTAGATATTGACCAAGAATATGCCTTACTGACCATTCCTTCTGAATTGGAGCGTCAACAATTTGTCCATGCCCATTTACAGCGACTCATTCCAACGGTAAAAAATATGGAAGAAAGTAAAAAGCGAGCGAAGATGAATGGTCATTTTAAGCACTTGAAACCACCGAAATTTTAAAACTTTGGTATGCTAAGCTATTTGGATATATTTAGAAAAATGGCTATTTTAGAGTCAAATAGACTAAGTAAATATGGTTTTAACAAAAAAATATCCTGTTACATTGACTGAGAGGTTGGAACTTGGAAATGAGGAACAACGATTCTCAGGAAGTTTTGAAGATTTTGTGCAATTGCTTGAAATCTGTGAATACCCTATTGAATACCATGAGGAAACAATTATTGCCATGAGTATTGCATCAGACCCACACGAACAAATTGTGGCTAATTTTATTGGAGAATTACACATTATTTTCAAAGGAAAAAAAGAATTTCATCGATATGGCAGTAATCGCCATGTTTATCTTGAAAAAGCTAAATGTGCTTATTCTCCAGATTTATCCATTGTCAAAGGCACACCTGATATTTTCCATTATTCTAAAGGAAAATCGGCTAATAAAAATCCGTGGTTGGTCGTAGAAATTTTGTCTAAAAGCACTCGAACGAAAGATTTGGGCGAAAAACTTCCTCGATATAAAAGATGTAAAAGTTTAGAATATATCATCTTTCTCGAACAAGATAGTTGTTTAGTTACTGTTTATAATCGAATTGGTAAATCCTTTAGATGGATGAGTACAGATTATGATAATTTAAATCAGGCTTTTGACCTTGATGGACACACCATTATCCTTAAAGATTTATACGAAAATATTGATTTCCCCGCTACTCAATCATGATAAATAACGGCCCTCTTACGCTCCTTTTGCTATT
>CALLVC010000263.1 GCA_938010785.1 uncultured Saprospiraceae bacterium | reverse complement strand
GTAAATCCCATCGTATTAATAACCTACTTATTAATCTCTTCTTTCGGTTTTAATACTTGCCCTCCAACCAGCTGCGCGGTTCACTCGTCTAAATGTCCTCTGGGACATTTCTCCTCGCTCATCATCGTATTAATAACCTACTTATTATGCTTTTTGTCAGTTACTTTCGGGGAATTTGACGGGGCTTTTGTTACCAAAAGCCCTTCCGTCAAGTAAATCCCATCGTATTAATAACCTACTTATTAATCTCTTCTTTCGGTTTTAATACTTGCCCTCCCACCAGCTGCGCGGTTCACTCGTCTAAAATGTCCTCTGGGACATTTCTCCTCGCTCATCATCGTATTAATAACCTACTAATAATAATCATGTCAATGTTTTGAAAACGAGGAAGAATTAGGTGGAATTTAATTCTAATAGCCTTTGCTATTGTTTTCCAATTCTTCCTCGAGGGTTTGTTTTCGCTTTTGTTTTAGTGTTTGTTTGTTTTTGTTCTGTCCCTGACAGTGAGTAAAAAATTAACCAAAATTTGTAATCTCAAAATGTTTTGTTCTAGTTTTTTTTTATCATTTCGATATGCGTATGTTCTAAAATTAGCTTTCTTGAATTTCACTACTTTTCTATAGTTTAGTTATTTTGTCAGCTTTTGAAGTAGGCATTTGACTATTTGCTACTGTACTCCCTTTAGGGGCTTTATTGTTTGTAAACTCACAGTTGATTAAGGCAGATTTACTGATACCTTCGCCTCTTAGATTAAAAATCCCTCCTCCTTGAATCATTGCCTTATTATTGGTAAATGTGGTATTTTCTATTTGACTGATACATTCTCCGTCTCTTCCATAATTAAATATTGCTCCTCCAAATCCTGCTGTATTCTTTTTAAATGTATTTTTTGTAATAACGGGGAGACATTTTCCTGCATTTTGGCCATCATTAAAGATGGCACCTCCACCTAGAAAAGCATTGTTATGTTGAAAAATACAATTTGATATTTTAGGTTCGCATTTCCCGCCATTACCGGCATTATTATAAATAGCCCCTCCGTCTCTGGCTGTATTCTCTATAAATTTGCAATTTTTAATAATTGGACTTGATTCATTTCCTCCATTTCTACCGTCGTTATATAAGCCTGCACCCGAAGCAAATCTTGAGCCCGATGTTTCATCACCACCAGCATAACCGCCAGTAATGATGAAACCATCAATGATTGTAGTCTCTGTTGCATGTGCTAAATAAAGCACGTTAAATGTGTTGTCTGTTTTTTCTGAAGTCCCTATTTCTCCTGATAGGGTTGAATAATTAGTTTCAATGATTCTCTCTCCGATATTGGTTTCGGAACCGGCGAAGCTGCCATATAATGCTACGCCATCTTTAATGATGAATGATATTTTTCGATTATTTTCTTTAGTTGGAAAGTATACACCTTTGCTCACCCAAACTTCATCACCTTTTGTTGCTGTTGCTAAAGCCTCTTGTAAGCTTCCTGTAGCAGTTTCCCAAGAAGTTCCGTCTCCAGCAGTTCCTGCTTTTACGTATATTCTTGCTGCTTGTAAACTTAGATTAAGTGCTCCAAATAGCATTAAAAATGTGAATCGTTTTATCATTGTCAGTCTTCCTAGTGTTGATGGTGTAATTGAATGTTATTATGGGGGGAAGTAACTGAATTTGAAAAATTTAAAGACTTAATAAAAGCAAATAAAAATTCTCAAATGTTAAAACGGTTTCAATAGTTTTGTTTAAAAATCTTGTTGAAAGGGGAAAGGGTGTTGGAGGTAATTCTTCTATTTTTGTTGGGAAGGTTAATATCGTAATGATGTCACAAATATATGGGTGAATGTGACATAACGCAAGTTTTTTAGGAAATTATTTTTTTAGCAAAAATACTAAAAATACACTTAACCCCCTCATATCCAAACACTTAATGTAGGTTTTTTATTATTAATATTTTTTTATAATATAAAATATTTTCATAATAAAATAGGAAATATTGCCAATTTTTCCTGTAACAGGTCGCTAATTGTGGGAATATTTTTAAAAAGGTTAGTAAAATGGTGCAAAAATTATATTTTTTTACTTTTTGTGACATAGATAATTAGTTTTTTTCATAAAATAATCATTGAAAACTAGCTACTTATCAATTAATCGTAAAAAAAAAATGGCTTTGAGTGACGAGCATTGCGCTAAATAATTCCCCTAACTCAATTAATATCCGCTCAGAGAATTATACTGATATAAGCATCTTCCACTTACGAATTCAAAATAGAGGCTTAGGTTCGTCCTAGTTCAAGTATTAAATCACTGTAAGAAACTTTAATCAGGTCTTTTGATGATAACTCAAATAAATTCATAAAGTGCTCGCATTGGGTCTGTAATTCATTGATACTCATTGTTCCCTTTTCATCAATCGCCTCAATTTCTACAAATGCTCCCAATTGCCTCACTTCATCTACATGAAATTTGACATTATCAATAAAATAAATCTCTCTCTGTTTGTCTACAACTGCTAAAATTCCCATTGCAGCAGCTAGTACATCCTTCAAATTTGTATTGGGTTTTAATTTTTGGTAGGTAACTTGCGAATTTTTGGGCCCTGCCTGATTCGGTCGGTTATAATGAATCAAGGTATTTTCAATATTTCCTTCTCTTAGCTTTAAGCGACCGACTGGTGACTTAAAGTAAGTATCCACTTGATGGTCTACTCCTTTAAAATCAGCAGCTTTATTTATTAATATTTTTCGGACCTTTTCGGCATCTTGGCATTTGGCTTTTATCTCAATGATATTAACAGGCATGGAAGGGTTTTATTTTTAATAGAGTTGGTCACAATAGTAATCGAGAGTAGAAAACGTCTCCACAAAAGAATAGAGGTTTTACAAATGTAATTCCCAATTTCTCCATTCTTTAATTAGGGCGAACGAAAAGTCAAAATTGTAATATAAAAACCCTTAAAAATTGATAGTCGATGTTTGAAGATTGCATCCATAGCCGTCAGGCTAAGGAACGATGAAAAAATAACTCTGTCCCTTAGCATTTTTAAATTAAAACAAAATGACGGACCTATTTTTTTATGGTTTCTTACTTTTTCTTTTTCTTCTTAAAATCTCCATTTTTCCAAGCCTTCACAAATTTACCCCACGAAACAGGGTTAAATATATTCATAGGTGGCACTTGTCCATAATGGTAATAATTAGAAGCCTGTTGTCTAAGGTAATAATCTGCATTCTCATTTCCATCTCTTATTACAGTCTTTCTTCCTCGCGCTAAAACATCCTCTGCTACATTCTCTGCTGCTCTTTGTTGTAACTCCTGCGTGACATCCATTGCTAGAAATTCAATCTTAAAGTGTTCTCTACTCGGCCAAGGAAAAACGACCGTTTCAGGTAAATTAAAGGTATCTGCAGTCATTAATTGTACAATAGAATAACGATTATCCTTTAATGTATCAGGAACTACAAATTCAACCGTTTTATAACCAATAGTAGAAAATACAACCGTTTCCCCTTTTTTGGCAACCAAAGTAAAATACCCTTTGAAATCTGTATAGTCTCCTCTTTTTGTCTCTTCCTGCACATAAACATTTGTATACGGAATCGGCAACAATTCTTTTGTAGTCCCATCCAATACCAAACCTGACAACTGCACTAAACTGTCTTGCTCAGACTTTTGTGCTATAGCATCCTGCTGAAAAAAACATAATAAGGATATTCCTAGAACGAGATATTTCCACATAAATAATATTGTTTTAAAATTACTACCATCAAAACTACAAAAAGGAAACGCTATATAAAAAGGTATGCACCTTGAATTTTTGCTTATTAACATAGTTTTAACCTCATGATGCATTGAAGCGGATATCCGTTGCCTGCCGACCATTCTAACAGCCTTTAAAATCCGCTTTACGCTTTTCCACAAAGGCAGATGCTCCTTCTACAAAATCTTCACTTCTTGTCAAAGCACCGAAACTATTGATTTCTACTTCATAGCCATTCGCTCCATCTTCATAGTATGCATTGGTACACTCAATAATTTTTGCTATTGCTAATGGTGCTTTCTTCGCTATTTTATTGATAATCTCTTTTGCCTTATCAACCTCTTCTCCAGCAGGTACAACATGATTGGCTAATCCTAATGTTTTTGCTTCTGCAGCTCCTATCATGTCTGCCGTCATCGCCAATTCCATAGCCTTTCCTTTCCCTACATGTTGGATTAATCGTTGTGTTCCACCATAACCAGGAATTATTCCAAGATTTACTTCTGGTTGGCTAAAACGTGCCTTTTCACTAGCCACCCTCATATGACAAGCCATGGCTAATTCACATCCACCACCTAAGGCAAAACCATTTACTGCTGCTATTACCGGCTTAGGAAAACGTTCAATAGCAAACATAATATCATTTCCCTTTCGCGATAATTTGCTCCCTGCTTCGGCATCCATGCCTAAAAACTCTTTGATATCAGCGCCAGCTACAAAAGCCTTCTCCCCTGCCCCTGTAACCACAACGCCTTTAATTGCTAATTGTTTAGGCGTGTTATCTTCTCCAAAAAAATAAGCCAATTCGTCCATCGTTTGCTTATTCAATGCATTCAAAGACTTTGGTCTATTTAAAGTAACGACTAAAATATTATCTTCATTCTTAATAGATAGATTCTGATATTCCATTTATTTTATTGTTTAAAATTAATATTCTGAAATCCTTTTATTGGGTAAATAAACCAAAATAAAAAGCAAAGGTCGGCATTTCTCTCTTTTTTTAGGGAATACCAGATAGTTTTATTTTTTTGTTCTAAAAAAATGGTAGGCTAGGCCTTATCTTAGACCGATTTTTGTTTCTTTTGTTGTAAAAAGATAAACAGTTCATAAACTACATAAAAATGTGGAACTTAGCGTTTATCTATAAGAAGTCATCTGAAATTTCACAATTATTACCTATGAAAAAATTAGTCCTTTGGATTTGGCTTTTTCCAATAGCCTTAATAGCTCAGAATAACGCTGTTTATACTATTCAAATTGGTACGTTTGTCAATCCCAAAATAAGCGAGTTCAATAATATCCAACCTTCGGGATTCGTTTATTCAGAGCCTTTTCAAGATAAGTTTTCCAAAGTATTCTTTGGAGAGTTTCGAGATGCACTTTCAGCAAATGATGCCTTGGAAGCTATTAACCTTCAAGGGTTTGGAGGGTTTGTTAAACAAAGAACACTCCATAATGCTCCAAGTGCTATCGTTGTTCAATTTACCACTCAAAAAATAGCAGCAGCTGTAAATTGGGAAAGTTATAAGAATGTTGGAAAATTATACACTATTTTAACAGACCCCAACATCATTAAATTAGTAACGGGTCCCTTTTCTGATATGGCAACTGCCCGAAAACGAGTCGAAACCATTCGAGCATTAGGTTATAAAGATGCTTTTGTAAAAACGATAAACACTAATTTATTACATGAAGTAGGCGACTTTGAAATGGGAATAGACCCGATAAAGCGAAATTTAAACACAGCTGTTGATGTCATCCTAAGCGAAGGAACTGTAGCTCAAAAAAGTTCTTCCCAATTAGCTGAAGCTAAAAATATACCTACCTCCTTCGAATCACAAACTTCAAAAATAAATACGACTCAACCAAAATCAAATACTCCAGAAATTCGCCCATTAATTAAGCGGACTTCTGCTTTGGATTTACAAAAATTATTAAAATTAAATAAATTTTATAAGGGTAGCTTAGATGGCTTTTATGGAGGAAGAACAGCAGTAGGCTATAAAAATTTTGTAGATACAGATTTACAATATAAAAAATATGCCCTCCTTGATAATTTTTTACTGCAAGAAAAAGGAGGTAGTTCCTTAGATTTTCAAGAAGTCATAGATAAATTACCACAAAATCCAAACTCCGCTCAAACAGCCTTAAGTAAAAATGAATTACCGCTTTCCAAAGCTTATCAAGCCTATTCTTTAATGATTAACGGCGGAAATTTATCAAAGATAAATCAACTTATGAATGCAGCGATTAAGGAAACATTTGCTGATAAAAAAATCAAAAATGCACCTCCTTTTGATTTTAATGTTAACTATTCTTATGAGGACATGAGTCAGTTTTTACTACACCTACGCTATTTACATGCTGCTCCTATCAATGCAAAATATAGCATCCCATGTTGGCTATTTGAAAACCATCCTAAAGCTGCTTTTGCCGCTTTTAAGGCAAATTCTAAGTTTGCTTCATTTGCCAATACCAAGATTAGTACTTGTGAAAATTTTGATGAGTGGTTGCCGATAAAAATGATGAATAATATCATTGGTGATTTACAGCCTGCTAATTTGACGGCAGCACAAAAAGCTAAACAAGCTACTTTGACTAGTGCTCGAAATTTCCAATATTTATTTCCAGAAAAATTAGATGAAAATCAAAAAGCCATCACCGATAAGTGGTTAATTGATTTTTGGAAACAAATGGATAGCAGTGCAGAAACTTATCCTGTATTGGGTAAGAATTTAATTACCCTAAAGGTGCTATTTTTCCAGTCTCAAGTGCTTCTAGAGGATTATTTTATGGATAAGGAATTTACGCCCGATGCTGCCGAAGGTTTGGCATTGACGGTCTTGAAAACTTATGTGGAAGTGCCCTTGGAAGTATATGGAAATTAGGAATAAATAAAGTACAAGTTCAAGAATAAAGAAGGGTTTTCTTATAAAAATGGAGCATCCGAGTAAATGTTGATTTATTGGGACATTCCCGAAATAAATTCTGGACAGGCAGAGTCCCAATAAATCAACAAAAGGTTTTTAAAGGGTGAACTAAAAATAGATTTTCACAAATTTTGCCGTTCGATACGGTCCCGATGAAAATCGGGATTAGGAACGTCTAGCTAAGCATTTTTATAAGAAACCCCTTAAGAATAAAGTTCAAGTTCAAACGATACGCCTCCATTTAGAAGGAATTTTGAATTTGATACTTGATACTTGAACTTGTACTTGATACTTGTACTTGATACTTGTACTTGATACTTGTACTTATTTCCTTTTTAAGTAAAAAGTGATTTTCTTAAATAAATCTTCTGGTACGAAGGGTTTTAAAACACAATCGTCCATTCCAAATTCTTCGAATTTATTATCTCTTGCCAAATGAGCATGAGCGGTCATCGCCAGAATTGGTAAATTAGCTATTTGCTCGGGCATCTCTTCCCGAATATATTTAGCCGTCTCATAACCATCCATAACAGGCATCTGGATATCCAATAAAATTATATCAAACTCTTGCTTCTCTAACTTTTCAATGGCTATTTTTCCATTCCCCGCTATTTCTAAAGTCATGTTTTTCCACTTTCGAGTCAACGTCTTTTTGGCAACCAATTGATTCATTTTGTGGTCTTCCACTAATAAAAGACTAAAAACTTCATCTTCATTTACCTCGTGAATATATTTATCTCCAGAGTTGTCTATTTCCACATTAGCTTTGCCCTTTTCAAAAATCAAATCAAAGAAAAATCTAGACCCTGAACCAAATTCACTTGTTGCTCCGATTTTACCGCCTTGCTGTTCTACAATATTCTTACAAATAGACAATCCTAAACCAGTCCCCTCAAAGATTCTATCTTTTGACCTAATTCTAGTGAAAGATTCAAAAACAGCCTCGATTTTATCTTTGGCGATACCAATACCTGAATCTTCTACTAAAAACTGTAATTGGGCTCCATCAGCTATGTCATATAATTTTTTGACATAAATCTTTACAAATCCATCGTCCGTAAATTTAATGGCGTTTCCTACTAAATTGTATAATACTTGATTCAATCTTAACTTATCACCAACCAAATATTGTGGTATATCATCTCCATAAATCACTTCAAAGTATAAATCTTTTTCTTGTGCTTTATATTGCATCACATTGACTAGATTATCTAGCAGTTCATATAAATCAAAATTATTATTTTCAAAAACAATTTTCTGATTTTGCATAGCCGATATTTCTAAAATATCATTGACAATACCCAATAATATTTCGGAAGATTGCTTGATAGAAGAGACTAAATTTAACTCTTCCCCAATCAAGCCCATATCAATTAAGATATTACTCATCCCTAAAATAGCATTCATTGGGGTACGCATCTCGTGACTAATACTTGCAATAAACTGCTCTTTCATTTTAGCAGATTGGGCTGATAAATCTCTCGCCTTACGCATTTTTTCTGCCTGTATACGTTCGGTTATATCTCGAATAATGCAGTTGTATCCTACAAAATCTTCATCTACTAGTAAATTAGCTGTCAGTAAACAACTTCGGACGTCACCTCGCTTATTAGCTATTTGAATCGGAAAATCTTTAATCGATTTTGTTACTTTTAATTTTAGTAAAAATTCATTTTTTCGTTCTGGTGTATAATAGGATTTATGTAAATCATCTAATTGAAATAATTCCTCTGACGTGTATCCAAATAGTTCTTCCGTAGCCTGATTGAAGTCTATAAATTTACCTTCAAAACTACAGATATAAATAGCATCTTTTGACAAAGTAAAAATCTCTTGGTATCGTTCCTTACTTTTTGTAAGGCCCTCCTCTGCTAGCTTTCTTTCAGTTATGTCTTGAACAATACCTTGAATTTCTTTGCCACTATTATTTAATTCTTTTTTCGTGCATAGAATAAATATATGGCGTTCCCCGTCATTAGCAGTCTTTATGGTTACATCTCTGCTAACTTCTCCTTTTTCAATCGTTTCTTCGTGAATTTGATTGAAAAAATAAAATGGATTATCTAAATCACTTAAGTCAGAATATTTATAATTTGTGTTAATTGGTAAGCCAAAAATTCTATACACTTCCTCCGAAGCTGAGAAAGTATTGGCATTTAAGGAACATTCCCAATGCCCAATGTGTGCAATACTTTGTGTTAATTCAAGCCGCTTAATGACCTTATTCCGTTCAATAGAAAACCTTAAAGATTTAGCCAATAATTCTGTATCAAAAGCTCCTTTGACCAAAAAGTCTTGCGCTCCTGCTTTTACCGCATTCAAGCCAATACTCTTATCTGCCAAACCCGTTAAAACAATTACATTATTATTTGGAAATTTGTCTAATAATTGTTCTAACGTTTCAAATCCTTGACTGTCTGGCAAGTATAAATCTAGTAAAATAGCGCCAAATTCTTCCCCTTTTTCTAGAAGCTCTATACCGGCAGCTAAAGTGGTTTTATTAATAATATCGCATTGAACTAAATCGGATTCCTCCAATAAAATCTCTACTAATCGAGCATCTCCTGGATTATCTTCAATTAGTAAAATTCTATCCTTACTGATAGTATCTCTTTGGTCGATTGTGTAATCTTCTATGTGTGTCATGGCTAAATTGCTTACTAAGGTCTAAATTTAACAGTTTGATTGGGGACAAACAAATAAGAAAAAATAGAATAGATGGATTAAATGGGCGTAAACCGAGTTTATTCGGGTCACGAGTCACCAAATATAGCATACCAAATAAAAACTTTTATTATCTCCAAGCATAATGTCACAACTACTGGTATAACTACGAAATTCTACCTTTTGCTATTACTTATTCCTAAGATTTTCTATTCTAAATTTCTCTTCGTTCATTAAGAAAATGCTAGTTTCGGCGGAAACTTTACAATAGAAAACCAATAATCTTGAATCTGCTGAATGGCGTCTAAAAATTCTATAAATTCAACTGGCTTTTGTACAAAGCTACTTACATTTAATTGGTAACTTTTTAAGATATCTTCTTCAGATGTTGAAGTAGTTAGCATTATTACTGGAATAATTTTTAAAGCATCTTCTTGCTTTATCATTTCCAGTAATTCTAATCCAGTAACTTTTGGCATATTGATATCCAAAAGAATCAAATCGGGCGTCGGCGCATCTTCATATTTACCCATTTTCTTCAAAAACTCATAACCTTCTTGTCCGTCTCTACAAACATTGATTTTGTTGGCCAATCGGGCATCTGAAAACGCCTTTTTAATTAAAACGACATCCCCTTCATTGTCCTCAACTAACAAGATTTGTATCGAATGGTACATGTTTCTCATTTTTTTAACTTTTACTAATGGTAAAATAAAATATTGTTCCTTTATTAGGTTCTGATTCAAACCATATCCGACCGCCATGCCGAGCAATAATTTTTTTTACAAAGTGCCAAGCCTATGCCTGTACCTTCATAATCCTCTCTTCGATGTAGCCGTTTAAAGATTTCAAAAACTTTGATGCCATATATTTGCTCAATCCCTATGCCATTATCTTTCACATAAAATTGAAAATCCTCTACTTTGTCTTGAAATCCAATTTCTATTTTAGGAGAATGAGTGTTAAATTTTATGGCATTGGTAATTAGATTGTAAAATACCATCCCAATTTGGTCTGGTTCACAATAGACATCTTTTGGAATGTCTTTGACTATCACTTCTGCCTCCGTTTCCTTTATTTTTTGTTGTAAGGCAAAGTAAAATAATTAATTAGCCATTTATGAGTTCCTCTTTTTTACTAGCATCCCGTCCGCTATGCGGTTCACCCATACGGGCTTATGTTGAAAATGCCTGCCTCTGCCGGCAGGCAGGCTCGCCATAGCGGTGCT
>CALLVC010000262.1 GCA_938010785.1 uncultured Saprospiraceae bacterium | reverse complement strand
TAGAATTTAATTTCAAAAGAGAAATTTGATTAAATTTTGCAGATTGTTTTTGACTTGCACAATCTATCTTCCCCGCTGGCGGGGATTGAGGGGTGGAATATCGACAAATTTTTCTACCCTCCGACTCTTTTTGCTTTACTTTTTTGTTCCCAACAAAAGCCAGCTCAGAGCGGGAGAAAACATCCTACAAATTCACAACCTTTTTAGCAAATTTATTACCTCTTTGTTTTAAAATAGATTTGGGTAATTAGGGTGTTTTTCAAGTTGATTAAAGCATTTTTCTAACTCTAAAGCAGGTGTTTTCATTTTTATAAGAAAATCCTTCTCAACTTCTGAGCAATCTATAATTTTCGTAATCAAGCAGATTTACAAAAATTTGCCCTATCTTGCATAGTCATTATCGGGTCGAAATTTTCTTATGAATAATAAAGTCAAATCCACACTACAAAATTTGCCTTTACTGGTCAAGTATTTACTCATCTTTGGAGTAGTCGCTTTTATCAGTTTGTTGTTCCCTAATAATGTAAAATTTAAGTATGAATTTCAAGAAGGGCAGTCTTGGAGATATCCTGACTTAATTGCCCCCTTTGATTTTGCGATTAGAAAAACAGATGCTGAAATCAATGCTTCTATTGACCAAATCAATGCCGATTTTTCTCCCTATTACGAGATGAATCTAGACGTGGTCAAAAGAGAAAAAGCCAATTTCTTAGCGGCTTTTGATGAGCAGATTGCAGACCAACAAGAAGCCAGTCAGTTTGTAGATGTGCTGCGAAATCCCGATAAATATAAAAAATACGGCCTCGAATTATTGGACCGTTATTTTAACTCAGGCATCATTGCTGATGACCATTCATACCAAGAAAAAGGAAATGAGTTTGTCATCAATATCATCAAAGGAAATACGGAATATCGACAAACCCTACAAAATATTTTAACCAAAAAAGCGGTCCTAGATTTGATGGGCGACTCCCTACCCTATGCTCCTTTGAAAGAACCTGAGTTTATCTTCCCTTTGATTGAAAGCGCTTTCCAACCCAATTTATCCTATAGTAAAGCCTTGACTAAACGATACAAGGACGAACAGCTAAACAGTATCGCCACCACCAAAGGCAAAGTAAAAAAGGGAGATTTAATCATACCCAAAGATGGTATCGTAACCAAACAAATTTACCAATCGCTTATCTCCTACAAATCACAATATGAAGCGGAGGTAAGTCAAAATAAAACCCACTTGGCCGTCTTTGCAGGTTATTTCCTATTGACTAGTTTAATTATTGGGGTCTTCCTTTTATACCTTAGATTAGAAGCTTGGGAAGTGATGGAAAAGTTCAATCGACTTTTATTCATTTTGATGTGGATAGTACTCTATAGTTATCTGGTCTATCTGATTGAATCTTTTGAGGATTTGAATGCTTGGTTGATACCTTTTTGTATTGTGCCCATTGTTATTAAAAGTTTTTACAATGACCGAATTGCCCTCTTTATTCATATTTCTATTGTACTGATTGCCAGTTTTTTATCCTCTCTTGGATATGAATTTACTTTTTTGCAAATTTTAGCTGGGATTGTCGCTGTTCTAACGAGTAAAGAAACGAAATGGTCTACCTTCTTCTTATCCATTTTTTATGTAATGCTAACTTTAGGTTTGGGCTATTTGGGGCTTTCCTTGATTAAAGAAGGGAGTTTATATACTATTGATTGGAGTAATTATGCCTACTTATTTACGAGTGGTATTTTGACCTTATTGGCATTTCCATTGATTCCATTGTTGGAGCGCGTTTTTGGATTTACCTCTTCTATTCGGTTGCAAGAATTGTCTGATTTAAATCGACCTTTACTCAAAAAATTATCGCTGGAAGCACCAGGCACTTTACAACATTCTCTACAAGTCTCCAATTTGGCGGAAGCCGCAGCTACAGAAATTGGTGCGAACCAACTATTAGTAAAAGTCGCTGCCCTTTATCATGATATTGGAAAAACAACCGAACCGCTTAATTACATCGAAAATCAAAATGGACAAAATCCTCACGACAATTTCACCGCCTTAGAAAGCGCAAAGGTGATTATTGACCACGTTACGCAAGGGGTTGTTTTAGCTAAAAAATATCGTTTACCGAGTATTTTGGTTGATTTCATTAAAACGCATCACGGCACCACAAAGGTGGAATATTTCTATCGAAAATGTTTAAAGGATAATCCTGAAACCGAAATCCTATTGAGCGATTTCTCTTATCCAGGCCCTAAACCAACTACCAAAGAACAAACCATTCTAATGTTAGCGGACTCTATTGAAGCCGCTAGTAAAAGCTTAAAAGACCCGTCTATTGAAGAAATTAGTGATTTAGTAGATAAGCTAATTGACTATAAAATAAAGAACGAGCAATTAACGGAATCGGAACTGAGCTTTGAGGAATTAGAAAAATGTAGGAATGTTTTTAAACAGTTATTGAAAAGTATTCTGCACGTGAGGATTGAGTATCCTGAGGAAGTGAAACCGTCTTAGATGCTGGAAGTACCTGATAAAAGTTGAAAATTTAGCATCACTGAAAAAAACCAGATTTACGAGTATTTTTTCGGGTACTAGTTATCTTCTATCTTAGCGTTCAAATCATCTTACATCAGAATTCATACATCATAAATCTGTTTAATTAGGGTTTTTCCATTCAAAATCACACAGATGTATGATGTATGAATTCTGATTTATGATTCTCAAAGCCAAAATCTTAGCATAAAACCGTCTTAGTTACTAAATCAAGTTCAAGTTTCCCCCCCCTTACGAAAGGAATTTTGTACTTGATACTCATATTTGAACTTAAAAATTATCGATTTCGAAACAAATCGGAATTGGTTTTAAAATTTGTGCCAGTATCCAGTATCCAGTATCCAGTATCCAGCATCCAGTATCCAGTATCCAGCATCCAGCAATTTAATTCAAACTAGACAAATCCCCATCACCACTAGGTACCGACTTAAATCTTATCTGTAATTTATAGCGCTTATTCAAACCAGCCACCACTGGACTAAACATCAAGTCCATCAATTCTACCGCCTCTTGTTTGGCTTTTGCCATAATATCACTATTTACGGCATCATTTCTAAATTCTCGACGCAATAGATTAAAGTTTTTATTAAAATCTTCGGTCTTTAATTCTCGCATCCATCCTACTTCTAAATTATCGACTTTAGGGTAAACTTCGTGGGATAAGATTTGAGGTTCAGGTAAGGTTATGGTGACCATACTTCTTCCTTCGTTGACCGAAATATCAAACAATTCATTTAATTTAAAACCTACTTTTAAGATACTAATAGCAGAAATTTCAATATCTGTAGACGATACATTGACCCCCCAAACATTGGTTTTTAGCTCTGTATTCAATCCCTTTTTATCACGAACCTCCATTGTCGCTAATTCGGATACGGCTTTTTCTACTTTTTCCTCTAAATATCCTTTCGCCTTACCAAAATCAGCAATCGCAGCTTTGGCTTCTAATCGTTTCATCATTGGTTGCAAACCTTCTTTCAAGGCGACACCACAAGGCGTTTCTACATACTTTCCTGCCCCTGCCAACGGCGAAGACCCAGATTGTAATAAAGAAGTAATGACAGTGTTTATAAAAGGACAAGTGTACTTAGAAGCTACTTCATTCAACACTTCTACCGCATTCGCATTTTCAGTTTCATACCATAATTGCTGATAATTATCGGTGGTATCTTTTAAGGCTACAA
Organism: uncultured Saprospiraceae bacterium; assembly: GCA_938010785.1. GTDB lineage: Bacteria > Bacteroidota > Bacteroidia > Chitinophagales > Saprospiraceae > JAFMDF01. The sequence continues at coordinate 11,580 of CALLVC010000262.1, read as the reverse complement.
AGTCTTCAAAATATAAATCTTTCAGATAGGAATGATGTTTTTGATATTCCGTTTCTAACTGAGATTTTATCTCCCTTGATAAATCCATCCGGTTGGCAACGTGCTTTAATAAAGATAAGTTAAAGTCATAAACCAATTTGTCAAAATCTCTTCTGTATCGATTAGGATTTGACAAAATGACTAGGGCGTCTTCCTCATTTACATTCGCATCATATTCTGCAGGTATGTAATTGATATGTAACTCCTTAGGAATGTGGGTTATAGTTGGGTCACCACCAATTGGATTTGGTATTCCTGGTTTATAGTATTTAAGCAATACCATTCCTCCTATACACAATAGGGTAACGACCAATGCTTTTTTACCGATGCTATAAATACTACTCGTTTTTTTAACTGGAGGTGGTCCTTGATATTCTTTATCTGCCATGATGGGTTTGTAGGTTAAAGTTCGTAAGTCTAAAATCCGTCGTAAAATAAGGATTTTCTCGATTTATATTTTGTAAAAAAATTAATTTAAAAGGGTGGAATACCAAATCTAATTAAAATCTCCTCATCTTTTAAACGAGTGAGATAGGTCTTGGTCACTAAAATGGGAGGAAATACTGGCTTATTAAGAAAAAATTCACAAAAATTAGGCTACCCAAGCAGCATCTTTAATCTATTAAACGTTTTAATTGCAGAAATGGTATTTTAAATACATTTTCTAAGATTAATTTAAATGTGCATAAAAAAATCGGTTAGCATTTGCTACCGATTTTTTTACGTTAAGCAACTATGAAAAAATGACGAACTTATTTTTTATGTAATTCCTATTTATTCTTCCTTAAGAAATTGCTCTAGAATAATAAAGTAAATCTGTACTCGGCACTCCTTTTCTCATACCTAACTGCCTTGCTAAAGTGACCAATTGCCCTCGGTGATAAGTCGAATGATTCATACAATGATGAATCATAACTTTGGGCAACATCTCCCATTCTGTGCCATCCCAAGTGTTATAAATGATAGGCGTTTCAAAAAAACTTTCTGGCTGTTTATGGACAAACTCAGCAAAATTATTAGCACCTTTCACTAATGCCTCGAATGCTGCTGCCGTCGTCTCAAAATCATCTTCTACTCTTTTGTTATTGGCAGGTTGTTCTGCTAATCTCGCCAACCAACTTTTTTCTGCACTGACAATATGAATCAAAGTTTTGCGAATCGAAGGAAAACTATTTTCGATAGGACGAGCTAATAATTCTTCAGGTTTATCTGCAAAAAAGTTAGCTAACTTTTCATTTGCCCAAATATTATAATCACAGTAATAGGTAAGTAATTCTTTCATTCCTAAAAGGAGGTTTTGGTAAACTTTTGTACTCGAAAGAGCTTCCAGAACCTGCCCGACTAGGCAGGCGGGCTTGGAGTTCTGGAAGCTCTGTGTACTATAGCATAAACTCAATCTTTCAACTAAAGTGATGTAAAAACACTTATGCTTCCTCCTCTCCTTCTGCTGCTAATTCTGCTTCATTAATTGCTTCTACCTCTTTATCAATGTAATATAAAGACATTGGCCCTTTTCCAATTAACTTGATTTTGTCCAATAGAGACCTAATCAAATTTTCTTCTTCTCGCTGTTCCATAATGTACCACTGTAAAAAGTTATTAGTCGTGTGGTCATTCTCTTTCAAAGAGATATCCATCAATTTATTGATAGATGCGGTTACCTTTTGTTCATGCTTATATACCTCTTGGAACATCTCTTGGGCAGAACTAAATTCATGAGGTACAGCTTTGATAGCTGGTGTCAAAGCATGTGCATCCACTTCGCTTAAATAATAAAATATCTTCAACATATGCATTCTTTCTTCGGCAGATTGTCTATGCATAAATTTAGCACAGCCATCTAATCCTTCTTTATCACACCAAGAAGCCATTGATAAATATAAAAAAGAAGCTTGCCCTTCTAATTGGATTTGCGCATTTAGCGCTTTCGTCATCTTATCTGAAATCATATCTTAATTCTAGTTTTTAATAATTGAGGTTAAATAAACACACAAGGTTGAGTGTTTTCTATGCTATTAAAACACAAAAATATACCCGAAGGTTTGGATATAAAAGCAGGAAGGCTAATTCGGAATAATTCTAAAGAAAGGCGAATGGTTAATCTTTTAATTCTTCTGGTCTATAAATCACACATGATTCCTTTAGGGCAACGCTTGCATTGCTTGCCCTTCTTGTATTTCTTACAACACTTTTTCTTGAGTTTCTTGCCTTGGATAATTGGCAGCGCAAATGGTAGGCGTAAATTAGCCTGCTCAGGATGAAAACTTCTTTTTGTTAGTGGTGGAGTATCCATAAGAAAATTGATTCTTATTTTTATTTAATCTAAATAAGAACAAAGATAATGGCTTTATCCTATATTTTTCAAGTATTGGACGATTTTTTATTGAAAAACTTTTGGAATATTTCATTTTAAAATTTTTATAATTATGCTCGGCGCTAACCTGTCCGTTTTACCTGCCAACCTAAATTTTATCCTTCTTGACCGTTTCTTAGGAAACAACTCTCGATTATCTATCGTTAAAGATAAAGACAACCAGTCTACATTAAACTTATTCTTAATACAAAATAGGACAAGAAAGCTATACTATCCTAATTATCAATAAGTTAAACTCCTTAATATTTTAAAACTGACTCCTAAAGTGATTAATTCACTACTGTCAGTTATCCAATCCTACCAATGATTTTCATTTAGTGCTGAGGCCTAAATGGGGCTAATCTTTAAAAAATTACATTTTTTTTTAAAAAATTTGACAAGTTTATCCTGAAAATAAAAGTAGTTGACACTATCTCTTCTTTTAGGTTAGTATGTTCAAATGTAAAGGAGCTAATTTGTATTCCTATTTCTAGCTCCAACGGAGCGAAATATAATAACTTAGGGCGCAAGCCCTAAGATTGATTGCGACTATATAAATGTCAACTACTTTGATAAACATGTCCAATTATTTATTATAAAAACAACTTTTCGTTTGTCCTGCTAAATGGATATATGGTTTCCCCCTAATTCTCCATAAAAGATTTCACAGCCTCCACTACTCTATCCATGCCCTCCGTCAACGGTCTAACTACAGGAATACCTAAGATTTTTTCTGTATCCATTTGAAATTCAATGAGTTCTTTTTCTGGCAAGCCTCCTTCATTAAGGGTTACCGCTAATACTTTTGAACCGTACATTTCAATCAATTTAATTTCCTCGGCAAGCGTCGGAATTTTTCCCCAAATTTCATTATCATCGAAATAAGTTCGAGCGGGTTTATGTTGCAGCACTACCCCTTTGGCATTTCCAGAAATCAAGAATTCAGTTCCACAAGGTCCAGATGGGTTCCTTAAAGAAGATTGTCCTTCTATTAAAATTAGGTCAGGTTTTTCTTCTTTATCGGCTGTTACAATAGCTCGTTCTATTTCCCCACTAATAAAATCATTGAGCGTAGAGTCAAAAATGAATCCGTGTTTATAGCCTTGCATCCAGCCCGTTTGACCAGTGTATATCATTTCTGCTTTAATACCGTCGGCTCGGCAAGCCTCCATAATAAATCGACAAGTTGTTCGCTTTCCTACCGCGCAATCCATTCCTAAAACAGCAATTATCGGGGTAGATACATTGTAAATTTCACCTGTCCAAAAGCTTAATTCATTAAACTTTCTTGGTTTACGAACATCGGTTAAGGTCACACCATAATGAGTCGCCTTAGTTTTAAATATTATGTCTTCGCTGAGTAAAGTATGCAATCCACAGACTACGGAAATTCGCTGCTCCATCCCTATCAATAATTCTTCTCGAAAATCATCTGGCAGTAGGCCACCTTCCAAAGCCACTCCAACTACATAAAATTTGGGGCGTTCATTACCTGAAGCTAAATAATCCGTTACCGAAGCAAAAACAGGAATCTTCAAAGGGCGTCCGTCCATGACTGTTCCTGCATCTTGTCCAGCGAATTTGTAATCAATGACTGCTAAAATGTCGAACCGTTCCGTTCCTCTTAATAATCCATGACAAGTTTTAGCGTTCATGGTATCCAACATTCCATTGGTTAGTACAATTGCGGTAGATTTTTGCATGGTTACATTTTTTATTAAAAACAAAGCAAATCAAAAGTAATAATTTTTGCAATACAGATAGATTTTGTAATTTCATTTTTTACAAAAAAATTGTTTAAATGAATAAGCAAACCCATACTATAGCATTCAAGGATAAGGTAACTGTAAATCTTGATGTATTTACTTCTACAAGAGATATTCAAGGTCCAATTATATTGATTTTACCAGCAATGGGAGTTAAAGCAAGCTATTATGAACCCTTTATTCAAGAATTAGTCGCAAATAACATTACAACGATGTCGGTTGATTTACGAGGTTTAGGAACTTATTCAATTCGTCCTTCAAAGAAAATCGATTTTGGTTATTTAGACATGATTACAGATTTAAAGGTTGTAGTAGATACCATCAAATCTAAATATTCAAATCTTAAAATATATGGCTTAGGGCACAGTTTGGGAGGTCAAATTATGGCTTTGGCACAAGCCAAGTATACCCATCTATTTTCAGGATTGATTCTAGCAGCAGCTAATTCAGTATATTATAAAACCTGGTCAGGTAAACAACGCTACTTTAATCGAATTGGTTATTCCGTTTTTCCACTGTTAAGTAGATTATTGGGGTATTTCCCAGGGCACAAAGTTGGGTTTGGTGGCAAAGCTGCAAAAACACAGTTAATAGATTGGGCATATGTTGGACGGACAGGACAATACAACATTATTGGGGATGATTTAGATTACGAAAAGGCCTTAAAAAACGTAGCTATTCCCGTTTTAGCGGTTTATATAGAAGGAGATTGGTTGTCACCAAAAGCAGCAATGGCTCACTTGTACGGGAAATTTAGTCCTACAGCACCAATCACCAATTATACCTTAACCAGAGCAGCAACTGGCGTTAAACTCAATCATTTTAATTGGGTAAAAAATGGTAGGGGTATTGTGGAAACTATTGGGAAATGGTTGAAAGGAACGATGAAAAAATATAAATAAGATAAGCCAGTTTTAAATCTAAAATTAAAATTTGAAATTTTGACATGTTTATCAAAGTAGTTGACATTTACATAGTCCCAATCAATCTTAGGACTTGCGCCCTAAGTTATTATATTTCGCTCCGTTGGAGCTAGAAATAGGAATATAAATTTGCTCCTTTACATTTGAACATACTAACCTAAAAGAATAGTTAGTGTCAACTACTTTTATTTTCAGGATAAACTTGTCGAAATTTTACATTTTGAATTAAATAAGTATAGTGGCTTAGTTTATTTTAAAGATTTCACTAATATTATTCTTTTCCCAATTCTATCGCTCGATTTAAAGCAGCCTTAGCCCCTCTTACTATATCCTCATGGACCTTATGCTTCTTAAAAGTTTTAATAGCCGCCTCGGTCGTTCCTCCTTTAGAAGATACTCTAGCAATCCATTCTGCAAACGTCAAATCAGATTTATTATACAAATCTACCGCTCCTTTAAAAGTTTGGCTAACCAACAATTCTGCTTCTGAATTGGTAAAACCCATTTCTTTGGCAGCTTCCATCATGGCTTGCATAAAATAGTAAACGTAGGCAGGTCCAGAACCAGAAATGGCAGTAGTCGCATCTATAAACTGTTCATTTTCAACATAAACAGTCTTTCCTGTTGTATTAATTAAATTTTGAACCATGACTAATTCTATTCTAGTCACATCATCTGTAGAAGTAAATGTGGTCATCCCCATCCCTATTTGAGCAGGCAAATTAGGCATAGCACGAATCACCTTTTTAACACCCAAAGCATCAGAAATGGTTTTGATAGTCACCCCAGCCATAATGGAAACAAAAACCTGCTGGTCATCTACAAAAGGTTTCAAACTAGCAAAAAGAGCGTTAGTGTCTTGAGGTTTAACCGCTAAAATGATTAAATCTGCAAATTTTAAACAGTTTTCAGGCGACCCAAAAACAGTCCCAATATCTTTTTTAGCAAGTTCCTCTGCTTTTTTCGAGTTCTTCTCCAAAATCATCATATCTTTTTGATTGGTGATTTTGGCTCTTAAAAAACTTTGGGCATAAGTTAACCCCATATTTCCGCCGCCGATGACTAAAATCTTCATGGTTCAATTTAAAATTTTATAATATGTTGGTCTACTTGGTTAGGAAAGCGGTGCAAGATAAAGAGGTTTGAAATGAAATGAAAGAGAAGGGACAAAATAAATAGACGCCTAGCTTATTAGTAAGAAATAAGATTATTGTCAAATTTTGGGCAAAAAGAAAGCCTCTCGCAAGCGAGAGGCTATTCCATCCCAAAACTGATTATGTTCAGATTTTTTTTAGGTACGCTAGCACTCCTCCAAAAACCTTTGTTTTTGATGCATCACGTCCTAAACCACGTTTAAGTTCTTTATTTATTTTTGAATTGAATATAAAGAATAGAGACTATTTTGTTGAATAAAACAATCTCTACTCTCTATTTTCAATATTTATTCAATAATCAACATTCGCTTAGTATCCACCAAATCACCTGATTTTACAGTATAGTAGTAAACACCAGCTCCCATTTCTGCACGGTTAATCGGTAATTGATTAATACCTGCTTTAAGGGAATGATTGATGGTTCTAATAACCCGCCCAAAGTTATCATGCAAAATAATTTCTGCATCGTCAGCTTTTGGCATTTCTATGGTGATGGTTGTAAAGTCCTTAAATGGGTTCGGCGTATTTTGGTGAACTTTGAACGACGAATTTAAAGGACTATTTAATTCTAACTTAAATCGGTAAGCTTCATTAGTTGATTTATGCAACTCTGAAACAAATGTACGATTATTGAGCTGAATTTGTTCTAATAAGTTCGATATATTTTGTTTTGCAACAAATTTCAAAGTAAACATTTCCTCAGAAGTAGCAGCATTGATGCCATTTCCAGCAGGGTCATACCAACTAATCTTTAATTGATTGTTTTGTACACCAGCAATAGAAGAAGATAAATCTCCTTTAGCAGCAGGAATAAATTCAGCGAATGCTAAAGTCTGAGGATTAAAGTCTAATCCCAATTGGAAACTTACCATATCCGTCAAATCCGAAGCTCTGAAACGTACTTCAAAAGTTTCTCCTGCTTTGACTTCTTGTTGGTCAATTTGAATCGGCAAAATCTGGCGATTTCTATCTTCCGCAATTGTATTAGCCACATTGTCAACAGGTATCGCTCTTCCAAGAACATCTCCTACTTTAACTCCAATAAAGTCTGCAGTCGCAGCTTCTGACGCTAACATCATAGTGTGCGAATCAGCGTATGGGAATACATTCTTATTATCAAAATCAGTAGGGAATTCATGGTCTTTGCTTACAAACACCCAAGAATCACATCCAGGGAATTCTGTAATATTACCAACCAACATTTGCTGCATTGCGAATAAGTCAAAAGTAGTTAAGGTACCACTACAGTTAGCATCCATTGCTACCACTTGGTATGGAGATTCAATTTGCTCAGGCTCATATCCAAGGATATATTTCTGAGTTAAGAATAATCCAAAAGTAGATAAGCCATTAGCAGGGTTGGTAGTTTTGGATGGGGTGAAAGTATATTCATAACCCATTGGTACTTCATCCGCAACATATTCGCCATCTTCAGATGTCATAGGATTCATCTCCTGGTCAATACTACTAATAGTAACCATTGCATCACCTACACCATCTCCCCAGTAAGTTTTTACTGTACCACCAACATCAGCAATCGAAGCGCTAGTAGAGATACTCACTCGTCCACCGTCCACTTCTGGTGTGATAGGAGCAGAAAATCCGTTCTCTGTACAAGTTAATTCTAATGCTACTGGTAAAGAAGATAGGTCAACTGTACTTGACTGCCCTATTCCACCAATTAATTGAACATTAATGTAGAATAAAATGGTTTCACTTGTAATGTTCATTCCTGTACCTGAAGCTAAATAGCTAAAAGTATAATTTCCACTATTGTAGACTGGGCTAATTGCATTAGGACTAAGTCCCATGATAGTAGCTACATTGCTATTTCCAAGCTTAATAGTACCAGAAAGCGTTCCTAATTTTGTACAATTCTCCACTCTTACAGGTAATTGAAGTACCGTTCCTTTTGGCCCATTCATATCATTTAAGACAACTTTAGCAGAAGGGTCTGGACTAGTTACTGCATTCACACTAACCGTCTGACATTTTTGCTTAGTTCCACAAGAATTGGTAACGTTCAAGCAAACTGTATAAGTACCATTCTTCTCATAGGTATGAGTAGGATTCATTTCGGTAGAAGTAGCTCCGTCACCGAATGTCCATTCATAAGTACCAGCAGCAGAAAGATTGGTGAAAGAAATTGTTTTGGCGCTATTAGCATAAGTGAAATTAACTGTATTTGCAGTTCCTCCATTATTAATAGTCGCTTCATATTTTCCAGAACAACCATCAAATCCTGTTACCGTAAATTCGTAAGTACCATCCTTTAAATCTGAAATGGTCTCTGAGTTAGCATTAGTAACTAAACTTCCGATAGTCGTTCCAGTCCAAGAAACAGTATATGGGTCTCTATCTCCTGTCCAACTTAATTGAACACTTCCTTTTTCACCACAAACACCATTCTGTACAGAACCAGTAATTCCAAGAACAACACGGTTATCCTCAATGATAATATCTTTTGTTTTTAGTCCACAACTACCCGCACCAGATACAGAAACTGTATAAGTTCCAAAAGTTAGGTCTTCAATTAAGATATCAGTAGTACTAGCTGTTCGGCTACCAGATGTAGGACCAGTCCAAGTTACATTATATGGAGCCGTTCCACTAATCATGGTTAATAGTATACTACCTTCGTTATTACAAGTAACCGCTTTTGGTTTATTTGAAAAATTAACAGCAGTTCCACCAGTTCCTGTATTTTTAACTTCAATAGTCTGATTAATGCTACATCCATTTTTATCATGAACCGTCACAGAATAAACCCCTGCATCAAGTCCTGTAATTTGAACTCCTGCATCAGCAGAAGTAGAAGAACCACTAGAAGGGCCTGTCCATTCGATATTGTAAGGTCCATTACCATCCGCAATCGTTAACCAAATAGCACCTTTTTCTGTACAAGTAGCATCTCTACTTTCATAAGTAAAGTTGACATCATTTCTATTAGAATTGATAGTCACTACTTGTGCTTTAGTACAATTAGATGCATCTGTAATCCTTACCGTATATTCTCCACTTGCTACATCACTAATCGTATAAGAATTTGCACTAGTATTAATTGCACCATTAGTAGGTCCTGTCCACTCTATTTTAAAAGCAGGAACACCATTTGAAATGGTTACTTGAATGCTACTAGGTTGTCCACATACCGCATCTTTTCCAAGTACACTCAATCCTAAAGCATTAGCTCCTTCGCTAATTGTAATCGTCTGATTGGTAATACAACCATTTGCATCAATAACACTAACGGTATAACCACCCGCTGGTAAATCCCAAATAGCATAACTATTATCACTTACATTTTCAGAACCTGATACAGGACCAGACCAACTAAAAGTATAAGGAGACTGACCATTTGAAACAGTCGCATTAATATTTCCATTAGCAGTACCACAAGTAGTATTGGTATTTGTTAAAGCTAAACCTAAGTTCGTACCTACTCCACCAATCACAATAGATTTAGCATCTTCACATCCCTTACCGTCTTTCACAGTAACCGTATAAGTACCTTCAGCTAAATTATCTATTCTGTAGACATTTGTATTGATAACCTGTGTCCCACCAGAAGGTCCTGACCAGTTAATATTATAATCAGGAGACCCGCTAGAAATATTTACAAGGATGTTACCACCTTTATTACAAGTTGCATTTGTACCAACTAATGCAAAACCAACTGCACCACCTGTATTAATAGCAACCCATTCATTTGCTTCACATCCATTTGCGTCTCTAACTATTACTTTATAATTACCGGCAACAGTAAGTCCATTGATTGTATAAACACTACTGTTACTAGTTGCGTTTCCAGAAATTGGACCTTCCCATTCAATTTGATAATCAGCAGTACCACCATTCATTCTAACCTCAATCGAACCACCCTGACCACATACATCATTTTTAGGAACTAATTGTAAGCCTAAATTTCCTCCAATACTATTGACACTAGCAGATTCAGTAACTGTACAACCAATACCATCTTTGACAGTAATTGTGTAGGTTCCAGTTGGTAAATCAGTTAAAGCAAACGACTTTTCACCCGTTGTAACTGACCCATTGATACCACCTCCTACCCAGGAAATAATATAATTGGAAATACCGCCACTAATATTAACCACCATCATCCCTTCGTTCCCACAAGCAGCATCAGTTGGTGTTAGAGCAACAGCTAAATCAGAACCATTGTCATAAATTGTAATCTTTCTAGTACCAGAACAACCATTAGCATCCGTAATTGAGAAAACATAATCTCCTGGTAATAAACCACTAACTTGGTAGCTATCTGAACTCGACTGGGTAGAACCTGAAGTTGGGCCAGTATAACTAATAGTATAAGGTGCAGTACCTCCACCAATAGAAACTAAAGTAGTCCCATCATGCTCACATGCAACCGAAGTAGTTGAACTTAAATCTACTGCTAACACACCGCCATCACTTTTCACTGTTATAGTTTGAGTAGCAGAACATCCTTTAGAGTCTCTTACCGTTACGGTATATGTTCCAGCTGCTAAATTTTCTATATTATAAGCAGTTGCACTTGTTGAAGTAGAACCAGATACTGGACCTGACCAGCTATAGCTATAACCAGCAGTCCCGCCACTGATTGTTGCGTAGATAGAACCTTTTCCGTCACAAGAAGCATTTTTTGATTGAACATTTAACCCAATATTTCCTCCTACATCGTTGATAGTCACTGTTTCATTTACCTCACATCCATTAGCATCTCTAATGGTTAAGTTATAATTTCCTGCAGGAAGACCTTGTACATTGTATCCAGTTTCGGCAGTTATTGTTGAACCAGCTGCAGCACCTGCCCAGATATAAGTATAATCTGGTGAACCACCGCTAACTCTCATCCAAATAGAACCACCCGTTCCACAAACAGTATTTGTCACCTCAGCAGTTAAACTAAGATTACTTCCACTACCTGTTACTACTACAGATTGGGTTGAAGAACAGCCTTTAGAATCCCTTACCGTTACAGCGTAGGTTCCTGCTGGTAAATTATCAATTCTATAACTTGAAGAACTTGATGAAACCGAGCCATTAACTGGACCTGTCCAGCTATAACTGAAGCCTGCTGTTCCGCCACTAATTGTTGCATAGATAGAACCAGAACCGCCACATCCAGCGGCTATAACTTGAGCCGTTAAGCCAATATTATTGCCACCATCTGTTACCGTTACTGTTTCTGTTGCAGAACATCCTTTTGAATCTCTTACCGTTACGGTATAAGTTCCGCCCGGTAAATCAGCAATAGTATAGCCTGTTGCGCTTGTTGAAGTAGAACCAGATACTGGACCTGTCCAACTATAACTAAAGCCTGCTGTTCCTCCGCTAATCGT